>JBGPXQ010000157.1:0-6309 GCA_041492805.1 Terriglobia bacterium
ACACCCGAAACCACTATCGCTAAATGAAAGACTGGATGGCGGAGAGGGTGGGATTTGAACCCACGGTTGAGTTTCCCCAACACACGCTTTCCAAGCGTGCTCCTTAAACCGCTCGGACACCTCTCCGTGCCATGGAAAGCTCATTCAGACTAACAGAAACTTGCGGTGAGAAGAAGATCGCTCGAGCGCAGGCCGGATGATCCGCGCTTGACACAAGAGTGTGGCTGCCATATGGTTTCGCGCATAGATCATGGTGAAATTTGAGGTTCCGTTTTGAACCGAAGGACGAACGATGCACATTCCGCAGTCTGAAAAGAAGATTTGATCGATGCTCAGAACGTCGATTTGGACAATCGAACAAAATATTCCACAGAAAACCATCAACGGCTGCTAAGACTCGATGCCCGGAGGGGTTCGCGATTCCAGACCATTCATTGCACGATCAACACGAAGGCGGCCTCGCCGTAACTCACCCCGGTCTGACCGGGACGAGGTTTTTCTGCCAATCAACCGAAAATGTTCTGCCTATGAATTGTAAGTTGGGCATCCCGGCATAGTTGGGGACGCGGGCTATGATGTGCACACCACCTTCCGCGACGTGGTGATTCTATCTTGGAGGAATCATGCAGAAGATGCGGGCTATACGGGTGCCGAGCGCGAAAGGACCCTTTCAACTTGTGGAACTCGAAGTCCCCGAGCCGGTTGCCGGATCGGTGCGAATCAAGGTGCAAGCTTGCGGCATCTGTCACAGCGATGAATATGCCAAGGAGGGTACACGGCCGGGTATCCGGTACCCGCGCATCCCGGGGCATGAGATCGCCGGAATCATCGACGCTGTGGGCGCGGGCGTTTTCGGGTGGGAAGTGGGACAACGAGTCGGCGTGGGCTGGCACGGTGGACATTGCGGCTATTGTAATTCCTGCCGACGCGGTGATTTTGTGACGTGCAGCAAGGCTCGGCAGATAACGGGTTTGACATGCGACGGAGGTTACGCGGAATACGTGATCGCCTCCGCTGAGGCGCTGGCGCTGATTCCAAGCGAACTTTCCGCGGTAGAGGCAGGGCCTCTGCTTTGTGCCGGCGTCACGACATTCAATTCACTGCGGAACAGCGGGGCGCGGCCGGGAGACCTGGTCGCCGTGCTCGGAGTCGGCGGCCTCGGCCACATGGGTATTCAGTTTTCCACCAAAATGGGCTTCGACACCGTCGCCATCGCCAGAGGAAAAGACAAGGAGGGCTTCGCGAGGCAGTTCGGTGCGAATCACTACATTGATAGCCAATCGCAAAACGTCGCTGCCGAGCTGGAAAAATTGGGAGGAGCCAAGGTCATTCTGTCGACGGTCACCAGCGGAAAAGCAGTGAACGCAGTCCTGGGCGGTATGGGCATCAACGGCAAACTCATCCTTGTTGGCAACCCAGATCAGCCGCTTGAAGTGCCGGGACGCTTGCTGATTGGAGGACGCCGCTCGATCACCGGCTGGCCTTCCGGCAGCCCGATCGATTCGCAGGATACGCTCTCTTTCAGCGCGCTCACCGGCGTGCGGCCAATGACCGAAGTGTATCCGCTCGAGCGTGCCGCGGAGGCTTACGAACGAATGATGAGCGGTAACGCGCGGTTCCGGGTCGTAGTGACCACCGGATTTTAGATGAGCAAGTTCTCTCCGTGGAAAACCGCACTGCCGCGAGACGCTCTGGCCCCGACTCAAGAGGAGTGTCCAACTCAAGCCTGGCAGGACTACTGGTGGTCCTTAATGTTAAACGCTTCGTGCGGCTTGCCGTTTACATACGCCGCGACATCATAGGACTGCTGCGGCGTCAGGCTGCCCGGTTTGTTCAGCGGCATGTTGTGCTGCACGAACGCAGCCATTTTCGCGACGTCGTTCATGCCGGCGCCGACGCTGTACGCATCCGGCCCCCACATGGCGGGAATACCCGGAGGACTCCCTGCACCGTCCGCAGCATGGCATACCTCACACTTTTGCGCGTAGATCTGGCTGCCGCGATCGGGGTCTCCGCTGAGGTCAGGAAGCTTCACGAGTCCGCGTCCTGCAAACGGTTGGCCCGTCACCTGATCTTTGGACAGCCATTGCGCATATGCCACAAGCCCAATCATCACCGGGCTGTTGTTAGGAACTCGGTGCCCATTCTCGCTGCGTTGAAAACATTGCTCGATCCGCTCCTCGAACGTTATTACGGTCTTCTCACGGTCCCTGTACATGGGAAATAAACCGGGAACCCCGATCAGCGGAATCGCTCCTGCTACCGTGCCACTCTGAATATGGCAGTGGCCGCAACTCATCTGATTTCCGACGTACGCCGCCGCATATTTCGGCGTCTCATCGAAGACTTGAAGTCCCAGGCGGATGCTGTCGCCAAGTGGCCCGTCCGGAATCGTTGCAGGGTCCGGGGCCGTCCAATTCTTCGGTGAGTCAGCGCTCTTCTGCGAATTCTGTGACGCAAAACTATTCGTGCGTCCGGATAACAAAATGCCGGAGGCCGAGACAAGAGCAATGGCCAAACCACAGCGTGCAACGACCGTTCGAATCACTTGATTGCTCCTTCGATATGGCGGAAACCACAATCGGGCAAAACCGACTTTAGCGCATCCCCAAAAGCTGATCTTTCTTCGCTCTGTCTTTACGTCGCCATGTAACTGTAGTGCCCGTCGCACTGCAGGAAGGCAAGTGCTGCCGCTACCGATGGCACGATGAGAACGCCGGGCAGCGTGTGGGCTTGCATGTCCTTTACGATCTCCTCCGGCTGCGCGGATAAGCCGTTTTGCTTGATTAACGCCCGTGCCGCCTCTTCGGTCGAAGAGTGGCAACTCAGGAATCGCACGCCTCGCACCTGCAGGCCCTGAATCGTGGCGTCCTGGTTGGCGGAGTCCTCGCTGTTGGGATCTTCGGATGTGTAGTGCAGGGGTGTGCCGGCCTTGCTCGGATAAAAAATATTGCGCACAGCGGGCTCGCCGGTCTTCGGGTCGTTCACTTTCACCCACTCCCCAATTCGGTACTTCTGCCAGACATAGTCACTGTAATTCAGCATGTTGGCTGGCCCGTTCAACGCCAAGACGATCTGGATCTGGTCGGCGGGGACACCGATGCCGAGGCGAAGTCCGTTGAGCGAGTTCTTAACGTTCCTTAGAAATCTGCCGTCGTTGATGGCGAAGGCGTGCACCACCTGCTTGATGCGCCGCGGCAAACGCGTGAGAGCATCGAAATCCGCGGCCTGCCAATCGGTTTTTTGCCACACGTATTGGGCATGTACCGGCTCACTCCACATCGTCGAGGCTGCCACCGCGACTGCTCCGCCCAGAAGGGACCGCCGTGAGAATTCGCTCACTGGTTTTTCTCCTTTGGTCGTCCTGACCTAAAATGCCCGCACTAATATCCGCTTCGCACGTATCATACGCCGGTCTCCCTGAGTCGTCCACCGAGCTACATGAGTCTGTGTGAGAACCTCGTTTTGGTCTATGTAGCGCCCGCCTTCAGGCGGGCATGTGCTTGAATCAAAGGTGTTAATGGCCGACGCTTCAAAAGCAGATCAAACTTGCGTTCCCAAACAACCTCGACAAGCTGACAACTCATTTCGGGAACAACGAGTCCAGAATAAGGTTCGAGATATGGTATTGTCGGGCTCACCCGGGACTTGAGCCAACGGAAATGCGGGCTGACCAGGCAGTTCGGGAAAGCGCGTATGAAGAACCTGGTGAGATTGTCTTCGCAGCTTGGCCTTTTCCCGATAAACGGATCAGTGGCGCGGAGGTCCTCATACTCGTCGCTAAGGCAGGCGAGGAGAAGACAACCTGAATTTCAAAGCCTGCCCCACCCGCCTGTCTATCGGGAATGGCGGAAAATCGTCGCGCAATAGGGCGTCTCGGGCTTCTTGCCTTGGCTGCGGGTTTTAGTTCACTCTTTCGGGGAGGTCAACGGGTTATGACAGCGTCTCTGAGACTTTGCACGTTGCTTATTGCGGGTTTTGCGATTGCGTCCGCCATACCTGCATTTGCGCAGGAGTCAAAGCAAACCACAACTCCAGCCTCGACCGACCAGACTGTCACGGATCTCCGCGCGTTAGAGCAGAGGGCCGAAGCTGCGACTCTGCACGCCGACGCGGCGTTTCTCGAGAATTTCTACGCCAGCGACTTTAGGTTCACGCACGGAACTGGGATTGTTTGGAACAAGACAGAGACACTCAAAGCGCTTCGGCCAGGCAATTTCATATCCCGCGAACTGGACTCGGTGGAGGTCGAACCGCACGGTGACGTGGCATTGACGCTCGGACGTATCCATGTGCGAAGTAATTCGCAGGATCCCGAACTTCACGAGTACACCATCTCGTATGTCCGCGTGTACGTTCGACGGGGCGGCCGGTGGCAACTCTTGTCACACAGAACCGTACGCCAAGTTTCCGGCCCGCTCTAGGTCAGGGCAGGAGCCAAGTCCCCAGTGTCCCACGCTTGCGAGGCAAGCGTGGGGCTTTTCCAGAGTGGGTCATAAGGTCCTGTTGGATTCCATTCGACGCTCGTATCGGGGGAGCGCAACGCCCCATTGGACTGACCCCAATAGTTACGCTACTCTAAGTGGGTTCGAATCTACTCCGGGGTAGTGCAATCGGTAGCACGCCAGCCTTTGGAGCTGGTTATCCTGGTTCGAGTCCAGGCCCCGGAGCCAATCTGTTTTCCTGGCTGGCTCCAAGTCGCCGACGCGCCAAAGCCAGCGCTATGGCGACGGCGCGTAGAGCCCGCACCCGTTTCCTGTCGTCGCGACAATGAAAACTCCTGACCTCGCGCTTGGCGTCATCTGGTACATCGTCTTTCTATTCTCGACGACGTGCCACGAGGCGTCGCATGCGCTCGCCGCGAAAATTGGCGGCGACCTCACCGCGTTTGAGGGCGGCCAGGTAACGCTTAATCCGATTCCCCACATCCGCCGCTCGCCATTCGGGATGGTTGTCGTCCCGATCGTTTCGTTTCTGCTGGGTGGCTGGATGATCGGCTGGGCAAGCGCCCCGTTCGATCCTAATTGGCAACGGCGCTACCCGCGGCGCTCGGCATGGATGGCGCTGGCAGGTCCCGCGGCTAATTTCACGCTCATGCTCGTGGCCGGGATCGCCATTCGCGTGGGAATGGTGGCCGGCTACTTCGAGGCTCCACAATTCATCAACTACACGAATGTGACGGCATCGGCGCACTCTGCTTACCCGACTTTTGCCGCCACCACACTGAGCATCCTGTTTGTCCTGAACTTGCTCCTCGGCACATTTAATCTTCTTCCCGTCCCGCCGCTCGATGGTCACGCCGGGATCATGCTCCTGATGGCCGAAGATACAGCGCACCGTTATTTGGATTGGGTCCAACAATCTGGTTACGCCATGTTGGGACTGATTGTCGCGTGGTACGCCTTCGATAGGATCTTCGGCGTCATTTTCACGCTCGCGCTTCGCCTTCTCTATCCCGGAATTCATTACGGCTAGCTCACGCGGCGGCAGTCTTTCAAACCGCTGCTCACTGTCCAAGTCTCATCCGCAACTGTTTCAAAACTGCACATCTTTCCCAGAATATGCACAGTTAGCACAGTCACCTCCCCGCATGCAGACGACTAAATCCTTTTTTATGAGTTGTATGAAATGGGACCGGTCTGGCCCCTTGGCTGCATTAGATCGGTCGGGAGTGCGAACTAGATGGGCGACACAACTGATTTTTCAGGCAATTACAGGATCGAAGTCTCAGGCTGGGGCCTAGGCGATGTCTTTTTTGTGGAGAAGACCGACTTACTCTGGACCGAAAGCGGGGAGAAGAAGCTGCTATTGCACCGCGCCCTGCCAGACGGCGCCGTTATTTTCGTCCGACTGATCGCACCAGAAACCCCCTATAGTTCGGTTCCGGTGGCCTATCTAGTGGAAAACGTTCAACCTATGAATTCCACAGGCCTATGTGAGATGCGCATCCTGCTGCTGCACCCGCGATCAAAAGCACATGCCACGAGCAGCGTTGCAACACAATCACCAGAATATTCATCTAATTTACATGAACCGAAGGAGAACTCGACCCAATCAGAAGCCGAGGAGGTCCTCCATGAAGCCTGAATCGGTAAGTCTGATCGCCCAAGACCGCCTGGCCACATGGGAAGAGATTCGGCGCGCGACATCGTCTACGCCCGATCGGGTTCTGGAACTCTGCTATACCACGGGAACGCACTGTGAGATTGATTCGGAGTTGGGCGGGACGATCCGGTACCCTGCCGAGGAATTCGAGTTCTTCGCGTATCTTAGCGAAACACAAGACTCTGCCACCAACTGAGGGAGTGC
>JBGPXQ010000164.1:0-6056 GCA_041492805.1 Terriglobia bacterium
CTACGTTGGAGAAGCTCAAATCAGTCGACGTTCTGGACCTGCGAACGCTCAAGCTGATCCACCGCATCAGCGGAATCGAGGAACCCGTTGCCGTGTTTTATCGTGCGGATTTGGATCGCATTTACGTTTCGGATGATCCCTCGGCGGCTTTGAAAATCTACGATGGGAAAACGTACACCCTTATCAAAAGCGTGAAGCTCCTTCTCGACGCGGAGTCGATCGCGTATGACGCCGCCAGCAAGTATCTCTACGTTCTCAATGGCGGAGCCGATGAGCACCAGACGTACGCGATGGTCAGCATCGTGGATACCACCGCTGGCGAAAAAGTGGCCGACATCAAAGTCGACGGCGAAGCGCTCAAAGGCATAGCGGTAGAGAAATCGAGCCCGAAGATATACGTCAGCAACCGGACCAAGAACCGGATTGATGTGATTGACCGGGAGAGGCGCGCCGTCATCTCAAGCTGGCCCGTTACCCTCTGTAAACCGAACCTCGCACTGGCGCTAGATGAACCGAATCACCGCCTGTTTGTGGCCTGCCGAAGTGGATCGATCGTAGTTTTTGACACGGTGACAGGCAAAGAGCTGCAAGCCCTTCCTATTGGGGAAGGCGGTTACGAATTGACCTTCAATCCGGGCGACAAGCGTATCTACGCTCCCAGTGGCGCTGACGGTGGCTCTGTGGACGTGTACGAAGAGACAGACCCTGACCACTACAAATTCCTCGGAAAAGTCCCAAGCGGGCCTTTGGGGAGGACAGCGCTTTTGGTTCCCGAACTGCATCGGTACTTTGTGGCTGTGCCCGGGCATGAGAATACGGACGCAGAAATTCTGGTATACGAGGTGCTGTAAATAGCCTGTCGTTCGCCAAAATGTTGTCCTGTCCCTACCAAAATCCCGGCGGGTGGCCGAGCCTTTAAGGCAGGATGGATTTTTGGGTGCCCAGCCCTTCACGTACTTGTGAAGGGTGCGGATTTTTGTTCCTGCAAGACTTTGACGGACCATCTTTGGTTCGCCAAAGTTCAAAACGGCTATGAAATCGATTATCCCAGGATTGTGGACAATTTTGTAGCTGCGAAAGCGCCAAACTTCTACAAGGCTCAACAGACTTCAACAATCAGGCCGCAAACGATTCAACAAGAATCACTTAGAAACAACAGAAATCCATAGATTTCAATAGGGGTTGGAATCTGGTTCGGGACCAGGGGGCCGGTGGTTCAAATCCACTCGCCCCGACCATTTATTTTCAATCATATATGGCGTTGAGCGTCGGCCCCCTGATTTTTGCCCAGGTGCCCTAGCACGAAGACCCGCGAAAAGGGAACTGTAATCACGCCTAGCCTTCTCTTTCTTGTAAGTGCGAAAAATAGAGGAGTCATCGTTCCATTTTGCATAAGTGCAGATAATAGGTGGTTTCGACAGGCCTTCACTTCAGGCGCCAGGTCAAGGTTCAGAAATTCCACAAATGTGTGAGCCAGTCTGCCCCTCCTTTTCGCTTTATTGGGTGAAGGCAGGATGCGGACTCCAATCGACCTGCCGAGACCAGCGGCTTTGCGGTGTCGTGCAGCCTCGAGGCCGAGCCAGAAGGAAAGGTGACTTCCGTGACGATCACGATTGCCGCCGCCCTGGGCCTGACCGCTGGCCTGCACGCTGCACTCTATGGCGCCTACAAAGACTCACCACACGAGTCGTTCCTTCTCCGCCGATTTGTCCGAGAGGTGTTCATCGCCTCGAGCCTGGCCACAGGTCTTGCGGCGCTCCACCTGACGGAGGGGGAAACGTTGTTCGTCATCTATCTGTCGGCGTTTGCACTCTCACGCATGGTCACGGAGTTCTGGAAGTTGTTCGTGCGCGTCGAGCCGCAGGAAGGCTACCGGATCCCGACACAAATCCACTGCGTGAAGGGCGTGATCCACAGTCCTTTGTTGCGCCTGCTGCTCGGATTCGGTTTCCTAGCGTCCATCTACGGAATCTATAAGCTCGCCACGTTCATCCCGGACGATTGGCCGTGGGGCGTCCACGGCTTCCTAGTTGGTCTGACCATCGGAATCACCGAAGCGATCGCCGGTGCGTACAAGGACGGTTCGATTGAAGGCTTCTCCTGGTACAAGTTCGCAAAGAGTCCCACGTTCGGTGCTCTAGGCGGACTGATCGCCTCGGGCCACACCACTGATCCCGCATTCCTGTTCTTAGCAACCATTGGCAGCATGCGGATGTTCCTCGAGCTGATCTTCAAGATCCTCGTGCGCGACTACACCCCCGGGAAGTTCCGCTCGATGACGGGCCCCTTCACCGAATGGATGGGCTGGCGTCGGCACTTCCTCGTACCCTACGCGCTGACGTGGGCACTTTACGTCGTGCTATGCAGCCATACGAGCTGGTAGGAGGGAGGATAACCTTGTCGGAAGCACCTCACATTCCGGGTCGCCGATTAGTCGTGGCTTTCGCCGCAGTCATTCTCTCGCTCGTCACCATCGGCGGCATGGCCCAGGTGGCGACCCCGCCGCTCGCGCCCGAGCGGGTGGTCGAGCGCATGGAAGAGCGGTCCGAACTACAACACCTTTCGCTTCACTTCCTCGAAGACCGCAGGCGCTACTTCTTGACACACCCGTTGCTGGGCAATCCCGCTCTCCTGGTGGTTCAGGAAACCTACCACGCTCCGGACGAGAAGCAGTTTGAGGTCCTGGAGCGCTCCGGTTCGTCGCTGGTCCAGAAGCGGGTCTTCGCGAAGCTCCTAGAAGTCGAACAGGCCTCCGCGCACGAGGCCGAGCGCCTGCGAGTTTCGCTGACTCGCGCGAATTACGAGTTCCTCTTTCAGGATTTTGACGCGGCTGCCGCCGCCTACATTTTCGCGGTCCGGCCGCGCACCGAGAATCCCTACCTGTTCGTAGGCAAGGTCTGGATCGATGCCGCCGATTTCGGCGTCAAGCGCATCGAGGGCCAGCCCGCGCATCGTCACTCGATCTGGATTCGCCGCACCCGGTTCGTGCATGAATTCGCCCCCTTCGGCAAATTCTGGTTTCCGGTTCGGCATCGCAGCGAGACCGAATTGCGACTCTTCGGAAAGGCGGTTCTTGAAATCGAATATTCCGACTACGCCTGGCAGCCTTCCGAGGAGGTGGAGCCGTGAAGCTTCGATCCGAGTTCGGGCGAGAATCGGATTGCGTTGGAACCGGCCACGGCGCGGGGAAGTCAGCGCCAACCGGCGGCCGGAATCCTCGCTCGCTCCGGGACCTGCCGTTTGTCCGCCTGCTGCCCCGGCGCGAAACGCTGCTGCGCTGGGTCAAGTTCGACATGGTCGGGGCGATGGGATGGTGCCTTCACCTGACCCTGCTGGCGGTCTTGGTTCACGGCTTGCGGATGCACTACCAGTGGGCCACGCTGCTGAGCGTCGAGGTGGCCTTGCTGCACAACTTCTGCTGGCACTTGCGCTGGACCTGGGCCAGGCGGACTGCCCTCGCGCCCCGCGCCTGGCCGGGACTTTTGCTTCGGTTCAACTTGACCAGCGGAGCCGTTTCGCTCGCCGGAAATCTCGTCTCCATGCAGATTTTCTCCGGCTTGATCGGCATCGAGCCGGTGCTCTCCAGTCTGCTTTCGATTGTCCCGTGCGGACTCACGAATTTCTTGCTCTGCGACCGGCTCGTTTTTTCTTCTCAGAGCTTCCCGAAGCAATTCGCGGAGCCTGCGTTCACTCCATCCCGGCAGACGTCGCATCCTCTGCTCACTTCTCCCGCCTCAACCGAGGGCGGTCCCGGAGATAGGCCGACTCGCAGCCTTTGCTCACTTCTGCGCCTCTCGCCTGTTGCTCGACCGCTTCTCCCAGCGGTCGCGCCAGGACAACCTTCCGAGTCCGGTGTTCGGAAACCAGATTGAATCTCCGCATAATTCGGAGAGTTCATGAGTATGTTCTCTTCAGGAAGGGAAATTCTGATGCCCAAGATTTTTGAAGCCGCAGCCGTTGATACCAGATGCCGGTTTACAGTCGCCACACAGCAGCGTTGGTTCATCGTATTCCTGGCAGCGGCGCTAATCTTGCGGGCAGTCCCGGCGCGGTAGGTCCCTCTTCGCCGCTCGAAACTGCTCGAACGGGATGGGAACGCCTTCAAGAACTAACTACAGCTTTATGAGAAAGCCATCATCACAGTGGTGACGAGCGCGAACTTCGACACCCGCTATGAGCGGCGCGGCGCGTCCTGTGTTGAAAGCCGGGCCTCACGCGTAGACAGTCGTTACGCCTCTTGGCGGCCGCCACGCGGTGAATAGGCGGTGTAGAGGAGCGACCGCTGCGAGAAAGGAAGAGGTGCCAGCGCCGCCGACGCCAGCAGCACCAGCGCGCCAATTTTCCCCATCAGAAGCAGCGGCGCCGCCGCCCAGCTCGCGTCGAGGAGAAACAGGCCCACGAAGATCCAGCGGAAGATGCGGCCCAAACCTTCGAAATCGAAGACCGTCGCCGTGAGCAGATAGAGCCTCACGGCGAGCCCGCACGTGGCAACGATCGAAAGCCACAGGCCCCAGAAGCGCGGAGGATAGAACCCCGCCGATTCGTGCATCGCTTCCTGAAAGCGCTGGAAGAACGCTGTGTACATGATCAGATACCCCAGCTGAATCAAGACGAACAGCACACGGGCGGCGTGCGGCGAGATTGGGAGCGGCGGTGCAAGCCTCTCTCTTGCGGCCTCAACGGCGCCGGTGTTGGGCGTCGTCAAATCGCGCCGGAGATTCGAGAAGTCCACCCAAAGCTCGCGCGCGGACTGGTAGCGTTCCTCAGGCCGCTTGCGGAGGCACTTTCGCAGTATGCGATCCAGTTCGGCCGGCGCGACTGGATTGCGCTCGCGAAGCGGCGCCGGCTCCTGCTTCAGGATGTTCGCGATCGTTGAGCTGGGGCTGCGCCCGGCGAAAGGATTTTCTCCCGCGGCAATTTCATACAGGACCAGCCCGACCGCGAAGATGTCGCTGCGCGCGTCCACGGGATCGCCTTCGAGCTGTTCGGGCGACATGTAATTCACTGTGCCGACAATGCGCCCGGCGAGCGAGGAACTCGCCGTCCCGCTCTCATCCTCACCGAGGCCTGCAACGGCGCGCGCGGCCGGAGCGAATTTGGCGAGACCAAAATCGAGAACCTTCACTCGACCGACACGGTTCGGGCTCTCCACCAGCATAATGTTGCCGGGTTTGAGGTCTCGATGAATCACGCCTTGATCGTGCGCTGCGGCCAGGGCGTCGGCAAGCTGAATACCCATATCGACGATCTCCACTACGCTGAAGCCGTGGCGGCCTCCTCCCGGCAACTTCCCCGCGAGCGTCGTGCCGGCGATGTACTCCATCACAAGGAAATCCATGCCCTCTTGGGTCTCGAACTCGTAGATCGTGCCGATATGGGGATGATTCAGCTTGGCGAGTACGAGGGCCTCTTTTCGGAAACGGCGTCGGGCGGCTTCGTCAGCGAGGGCGCCAGCGGGGAGCACCTTGAGGGCCACGTCACGTTCGAGCCGCTGGTCCCGCGCGCGGTAGACCACTCCCATCCCGCCCGCACCTAGGGGTTCGACGATCTCGTACGGTCCCAGCTTTGTGCCGCGCTTCAGCGGACCGCTCTCAGCGGCAGGTTGCTCCATGAAACCGCTGTCCGCCTCATCCGCGGCAATCAGCGATTCGATCTCACGCCGCAGCGATGGCTCCGCGCAAGCCTGATCCAGATACATCGCCCTCTCCCCCGGTTTCCTTTCGAGGACGGCGGCGAGCAGTTTCTTGACCTGTTGCCATTCTTCCGGCGTCATTGGCGCGCTTCCTTGCTCATCTCTCGCTGAAGCCAGGCTCTGGCCGTGGCCCATTCGCGCTTTGCCGTGGCGGGCGAAACACCGAGGACGAGCGACGTCTCCTCAATGGAGAGCCCGCCAAAGAATCGCAGCTCAATCAAATGGCACTGCCGCGAGTCCAAGCGGGCGAGCTGGTTCAAGGCATCATCCAGCGCCACAAGATCGACTTCCCGTTTTTGCGGCAAGGCGACTGCCGTGTCCAGGGCTAACCGCGGAGCCCCAGCTCCGCGCTTCGCTGCGCGGC
>JBGPXQ010000240.1:0-4105 GCA_041492805.1 Terriglobia bacterium
CATTCGTTCATTGAGTCGAAGAACTCGATATTCGGAACAGCCTTGGGAATGGTGACGATGACCGCCAAGTCTTCCCACTTACAACGGTGAATGGCTGCATTTTGGTCATCCAGGGGCAAAGCCTCCACGATGTCCCGTTCCCTAAGGTTGCTTAGGGGCTGATCCTCAACACGCGAACTCGGATTACAAAAGAAACGTAAGTCGCGCAGCTCAGCTTTCTCAACGACGTGCTTGGCAGTAAGAATGAAATGGTGACCGCCCCACCGTCCAGCGCAACCCGTACCAGGTTCTTCGGTGTCCCCTTGTTTTCGAGTGGTGGGGTCATATCCTACCGTGCGTACGCCGTTGACGATGCCAACCGCATGCGTTCCCAGACGATTTATGCTGGCGTATTTGGATTGCTCTTCAATGGTGCCCATAGCCTCGTGATCCTGAACCAAAAGATTTGCGGTGAGACGCTCCCTGTCGATGCTTGGTATTCTAGGCTGGGGTCCAAGAGAACTCAAATTCAAGCTACTCCCTACCAGTGTTCCCCGCCAGGCTCGCTCGGTGGCTCAATGACCTAACTGTGCACAAGAAGATAGTGTTCGAAAGACGCTGTTATCGGAAACCGGCCAATTACTGAATGGGCCTAAAAACCTTCTTCAACCAGGCGAGCAACACTCAGCCCCGACACAGCAGGCTCCCGCCGTGCTTCCATCAGACGCTCGACGTATTTCGCGAGCACATCGCATTCGATATTCACCGCGTCTCCGACCTTGAGTGAAGACAGATTCGTATGTTTGTAGGTGAAGGGAATGATCGCTGTTTCGACTGTGCCGTCGTGCCATCCGGCGACGGTCAGGCTGATGCCGTCGAGAGCGATCGAGCCTTTCATCGCGACGTAACGGGCAAGCTTATCGGGCACGCGGACGCCGAACCACCAGTTCGCGCCTTCGGATTCGAGGCGCGTGACGCTACCGACTCCATCCACGTGGCCTTGCATGAAATGCCCGCCGAGTTCCTTCATCGCCGTCAGCGGGCGCTCGAGGTTGACGCGCGTGCCGGATTTCATTTCGCCGAAACTCGTCCGCCGCAGCGTTTCGCCGGAGAGATCGGCGGCGAAACTTTCGCCCGAAATTTCGACCGCGGTCAGGCAGCAGCCGTTCACCGCGATGCTGCCCGATCTCGCGAGGCCGGCAGCGAGCGGTCCGGAGTTCACGCGAATGCGCGCCCCCGAATCGCTGCGGTCGAGCGATTCGATTGTGCCGACGTGCTCAACGAGTCCGGTAAACATCGTGCAAATATCCTTCAAATGCGAAATCGGCGCCAAACTGCGCCATCGTAATGTTGTGAAGCTCGCAAGCAGCCTGAAAGCCGTTCGGTGCGGCAGCGACGCCCTTGAATCCGGCGATCTTGGGTGCCAAGAACACTCGCATTTTATCCACAATTCCCGCTGCGAGAGCGGCGGAATTCAAAGTCGCGCCTGCCTCGAGCAGCACGCTCAATATTTCTCGGCGGCCAAGTTCCGCGATGACTGCACGCAGGCCAGGCCTCGCGCCGCGTGCCGCTATGCGAACGACTTCGACTCCGGCGCGGCGCAACGCACGCGCTTTCGGCGAATCTTCGCGCGCGCGAGTGAATACGAGCAAGTCGCCATCCGCCGAGCGCACCAACTTCGACCGCAGTGGGAGGCGCAAGCGCGAGTCCATCACGACACGCAGCAGCTTGCGCCTGCGCGGCAAGCCCGACCGGTCGGTGAGGAGTGGATCGTCGACGAGCACTGTACCGATGCCGGTCAGCAATACATCGGACACGTGGCGCATGCGCTGCACCTCGGCGCGCGATTCAGGCGACGAAATCCAGCGGCCCTTTAAAGGAGGGCGCCTGCTCCCCCGAGGATTAGGTAGCACAAGCTGGCCGTCGAGCGTGAGCGCGGATTTGAGCGTAACTAAAGGACGCCGGGTGATGATCCATTGCGCGAAGGTCTCATTGAGGCGGCGCGCCTCTTCTTCACGCAGCCCTGTGATCACTTCGATCCCTGCCGCACGCAAGTGCTTGAAACCGCGCCCCGCAACGGCAGGATTCATGTCCATCATGGCCACCACGACGCGCTCGACTCCTGCGGAAATCAGCGCATTCGTGCATGGCCCGGTACGTCCCATGTGACAACACGGCTCTAAGTTGATGTACAGTGTCGCGCCGCGCGCATCTTCCCCTGCCGTCTCCAGCGCGACGATCTCCGCGTGTCGCACGCCTTCGTAGGTGTGGAATCCCTCGCCGACAATTTTTCCTTTGCGCACCAAAACGGCGCCAACCATCGGATTGGGACTCGTCAGCGCAACGCCACGTGCTGCCAGCTCCAGCGCGCGATCCATGAAGACGGCGTCGGCGGCAACCGTGGGAGCTGTACCCGAGAATGCAGGCACGTTCATATACTCCGGCGGGCTCCAAGTAGAGCCCGCACCCGAAAGTGGTCAATCGAACAGGGAAGATACAAACATCTCGGCGTCGAACGGAACCAGATCTTCCACGGATTCGCCGGTGCCGACGTAGCACACGGGCAAACCCAGCTCTCGCGTGATGGCCACGACAATGCCGCCCTTGGCGGTTCCGTCCAGTTTTGTCAGAACAATACCGGTGACGCCCGCAGTCGCGGTAAATTCGCGGGCCTGCGAAAGCCCGTTCTGGCCCGTTGTTGCGTCCATGACGAGCAGGACCTCGTGCGGCGCGCCGGGCACGATTTTTGCGGCCGTGCGTTTCATTTTATCGAGTTCGGCCATCAGGTTTGACTTCGTGTGCAGACGTCCCGCCGTGTCCACGATGACGACGTCGGCATTCCGTGCGCGCGCGGAAGACAGGGCGTCATACACGACCGCTGCGGGATCCCCGCCCGATTTCGTCTTGATGATTTCCGCGCCGGTTCGCGAAGCCCACACGCCGAGCTGCTCGATGGCAGCCGCGCGAAAGGTGTCACCCGCGGCGAGGACGACGCTGCGGCCGTCCTGGCGCAGGCGGTGCGCCAGCTTGCCGATGGTGGTCGTCTTGCCCGTGCCGTTCACGCCGACGACAAAAATAACGTACGGACGCGCCTCCTGCACGGGAGAGGAAGATCCGTTCGGGGAAGGCAAAGTGCGCAGAACATGAAGGAGCTGGTTTCTCAATTCCGCTTTGAGATCCGCCGCACTGTTGAGGGCGCGCCGCTCGAGCTTTTGCCGCACCGCTTCCAAAATCTGGTGCGTGGTCCTCGGGCCGATATCGGCGGCGAGCAGCACGTTCTCGAGTTTTGTGAGCAGCTCGGGATCGATCTTTTTTTCGCCCGAGACAAGATCTTCGACCCTGGCAACGATCTGCGATCGCGTTTTCGAGACCGACCGTTTCAGCCGGTCGAGCAGTGATCCTTCGCTCTTCTTGAACACGGAAAACATAGTGTATAGCGGCCCCACGCGCCGAACCATTCATTCTAGCAGAAGAGCATTCAACGCAGAGTTCACGGAGAGCACAAAGGACACGGAACGCAAGGAAACGGTCCAAAGCGTTCCAAGGTATTTGCAGGAAACAGCGCTAGTTTGAAGGTGTGTCAGGCGGCATGGCTTCCGGTGCATCGGCCGGCGCGGGGCCGACTCGCTCCACGATCACGCGCTGGATATGAACGGGCGTAAGGGGCATATCGCCGGCATCGCGCGGGACTCTGGCGATGGCTTTCACGATGTCCACATTCTCGCACTGTCCCCAAATCGTATAGTGGCCATCGAACGCCGGATAAGCAGCCTCCGTAATGAAAAAGTGAGTGTCGTTTGTGTCTGGCCCGCTATTGGCCATTGCCAGGCGTCCTGGCGTATCGAACTTGAGCGTCGGCACGATTTCACTCTTGTAAGGAAAGCCGGGGCCTTCCGGTTGTCCCACGCCGGTACCCAGGAGATCGCCGCCCTGAATCATGACGTTCGGAATCACACGGTGAAACGTGAGGCCATCAAAAAACTTCTTGCGCATAACCTGTTTTGTTTCCGGGTGCACGTAGGAAAGTTTCCCGATGGCCAGGCCCACCATGGTGTGTACGGTGACCGGCGCCTCCGTCTCGTACAGCTTGCACGCAATTTTTCCCTTGTCGGTTTCAAACGTCCAG
>JBGPXQ010000020.1:0-13811 GCA_041492805.1 Terriglobia bacterium
AAGGCGGATGGGTTTATCGCTCGATTCGGGTTGCACCCACTCCACCGCTCCGAGCAATACCCCTGCTCGAAGCCCCGAGAGCGATGCCACGATCGGCTGACGCGAGCCGGGCTCGCTGTGCGCATCGACCGCCGCCACGATGATTCCGTCCTGCGCGGCGCAAACCACGACGCGGCCTTCGGCCAGATTCACGGCGACTTCCTGCGCCGCGTCTTTCTGTGCGGATGCGGGAGAGGGTAGAAACCACAGATGTACGCAGATGAACACCGATAAAACCAGAAGAAATGGAGAGAAGGAAAAACGTTGACTGTGGTTTCTGCTTGCCATAACTGTCGTCCAAGAAATAATAAACTTCTCTTTCTTTATCAGTGTCTGTCTGTGTGCATCAGTGGTTGCCAGGATTTCTCCTGCCGCGCAAGGGCCTGCAGCGCCGTGACCGCGGCGACATTGGCGATATCTTCGGCGGAGCAGCCGCGCGAGAGATCGTTGGCCGGGCGATCGAGCCCCTGCAGGATCGGGCCGACAGCTTGAGCGCCGGCCAGACGCTCCACTAGTTTGCAGGCAATGTTGCCCGAGTCAAGGTCCGGGAAGATGAGCACGTTGGCGCGCCCAGCCACAGGCGAGCCAGGCGCCTTCGAATGAGCCACCTGCGGCACGAGCGCCGCATCGGCCTGGAGTTCTCCGTCAGCGGCAAGCTCGGGCGCGCGAGCCTTCAGGATGCGCAACGCCTCGCGGATTTTTTCCACGCGCGCATGGCTGGCCGAGCCTTTGGTCGAAAATGACAGCATTGCGACGCGCGGTTCGGCGCCGAGCAATGCACGCGCGTTTTCCGCTGTCGCGCGCGCGATTTCGGCGAGCTCCTCCGGGTTCGGGTCCGGGACAATTCCGCAATCGGCGAAGAGCAGCGCTCCGGTGGTGCCCACGTCGAATCCGCCACGATGCGGTATGACCATGATGAAAAAACTGGAGACGAGCTTGGCATCCGGCGCTAGACCGATCGCGTGCAGCGCCGCGCGCACGGTATCCGGCGTCGTGTTGGCCGCGCCGCCCACTGTTCCGTCAGCATCACCGGCAGCCACGGCCAAAGCAGCAAAGTACAAGGGGAGCTGCGCAGCTTCTCGCGCTTCCTCGAGCGACACGCCGCGCGCTCTGCGGCGTTCATAGTAAATCTGAGCGTAGGCTTCGAGCCACGGACTCTCCGCAGGGTTGGCGATGGCAATGCCCTCCAGCGGCACCCGCGAATCCGATGCGACTGATTCGATGATTGATTTTCGCCCGAGCAGCGTAATCTTTGCGAAGCCTTCGCGCGTGACGGCTGCTGCCGCCGCAACGACGCGAGGGTCTTCGCCTTCGGGAAGCACAATGCGCTGGGGGCGCGTGCGCGCGCGGGCCTTCAGCTTTTCGATCAGAGTCATTACACGCCCAAGTTATCACAGGTTTGCTCGACTCGGCGTTTTCTGTAGAATAGAAGACCACATCGCATGTTTTGGAGCAGGACGATGGGGTTGCTCGATATTTTGCGGGGCCGCGCAGGCGGGCTGAGAAAGGTGACGAACATTCGACACAACGGCAAGAAGCTGAGCGACATCCTGGATGCGCACGCAAAATTCCATAAGGGGCAGCCGGGCGGTGAGCGCGCCGACCTATCCGGCGCCGATTTGTCCCGCGCAGATTTCAAGAAACGCGATTTGACCGGCGCGATTCTGGTGGGATGCCGCTTGAAGGGTGCTGATTTCCGCGGAGCCAAACTCAGTTTTGCGGACCTGAGCCAGGCGGACCTCCGCAAGGCGGACCTCCGGAATTGCGATTTTACGGAAACCAAGCTCGAAGGCGCGGATTTGAGCGAGGCCGATTTGAGCGGGACGGAACTGTTTCGCGGAGATTTGCGCTCGGCGAAATTGCACAAAACGATTCTGCGCGGAACGGTACTGAGGCAAGCCAATCTTCGCGGCGCGGATTTTTCGGGTTCCGATCTGGCACTCGCCAGCTTCCGCGAAATCGACTTGACCGATGTCAAACTGGATGGCGCCGACCTGAGCAACGCCGTCGTCCGCGACAATAAACCAGCGCAAACGAAGTAGAGACCCTGCCACACCGAGGCTTGGGGCTCTTAAGCGATGGAAGTTATTTTCCGGCGGCGGACACGATGGGCTCGTCGCCGCCCGTGCGGCCCGCGCCACGGCGGCGCGCATCGATGCCCAGGCGCTTGATCTTCTGATTCAGCGTGGAAAGCGGAATCTGAAACAGTTCCGCTGCTTCGGTTTGATTCCATCCCGTGCGTTCGAGCATGTCGCAGATAATGCGGCGCTCGATCTCATCCATGATTTGAAACAAGGAGGGATTCGAACTGCCGGTGCCGGTGTGCGCACCCGGTTCACCCGGGAGAGGTGGAACGAATTCGGAGAGTTGTAAGCGTATGCCGCCCAGAATCTCCTTTGTACGCACGCTTTCCGGCAGCAGATCGACGTCCATCAACTCCTGTGAGGAGAGGACCACCGCGCGTTCGACTACGTTTTCGAGCTCGCGCACGTTTCCCGGCCAGTTGTAATCAACCAGCAACTTGAGCGCCGCAGGAGTGAAACGCGCTAACGGACGGCCGTTTTCTTCGGAGAACTTGTGGAGGAAATGGTCGAGCAGGCGGGGAATGTCTTCCCTTCGCTCACGGAGCGGGGGCAGCGGAATGGCGATCACATTGAGGCGGTGATAAAGGTCTTCGCGGAAGCGCCCCTCGCGCACGAGGTTGAGTAGTTGCACGTTGCAGGCTGCGATGATGCGCACATCCACTTTGATCGTCTCGGTGCCGCCCAGTCGCATGAACTCCCGCTCCTGAATCACTCGCAGGAGTTTGGCCTGCGTTTCAGGGCCAATCGTGGAAATTTCATCAAAGAAAATCGTGCCCTGATCGGCGACCTCGAAAAGCCCTTTTTTCGAGGCTACCGCGCTGGTGAACGCGCCCTTGACGTGGCCGAACAACTGCGACTCGAGCAGGTCCACGGGAATCGAGCCCGTGTTGATGGGCACAAACGCCTTGTCCGCGCGCGTGGACGCGGAGTGAATCGCCTTAGCGATGAGTTCCTTGCCCGTTCCGCTTTCACCGTGGATCAGCACGGTCGAACGCGACGGCGCTACTTGGCTGACCAAATCGAGCACGGCGAGCATCTTGTCGCTCTTGCCGATGATGTTGGGGAAGTTGTAGCGCTGTTTCAGCGCGCGCTTGAGCTGGACATTTTCATCGCGCAGGCGGCGGCCCTCGACGGCCTGCGCGACCTGCACGAGCAATTCGTCGTTGGACCACGGCTTGGTGATGTAATCCTGCGCGCCGCTTTTAAACGCGGCCCGCGCCATGTCGATGGAACCGTAGGCCGTGATCAACACGATGGAGAGATGCGGGTCGCGACGGCGGATTTCGCGCAGCAGGTCGAGTCCGTTGCGGTCGGGCAGGCTGACGTCGAGCAGGAGCAGATCGAACGGTTTTTCATCGAGCAGAGTGAGCCCCGCTTCTCCGGTTTCCGCACTCGAAGTGGAGTACCCCTCCGTCGTGAGCAGCAGCTCTAATCCTTCTCGAATTTCAGATTCGTCGTCAACAACAAGAATGGCGCCCTTAGACATGAACCGCTTTCCGCGCGACCGGGAATTCGAGCCGGAAGGACGTGCCTTTGTCCGGTGTCGAGCGCACGTCGACCTTTCCGGCGTGCTCCTTGATGATTCCGTAACTCACCGAAAGCCCCAGGCCCGTGCCGCGGCCGGAGGACTTCGTGGTGAAGAAGGGATCGAAGATGCGGTGCAGATTTTCGCGGGGAATTCCGGATCCTGTATCGGTGATTTCGATTTCGACCGTGCCGTTGTTCGATGCCGTGCGCACCTCGACCATGCCGCCCGAGGGCATGGCATCGCGCGCATTCATGAAGAGATTCAGGAAGACCTGCTGCAGCTTGTTGTTCGAACCCAGCACCGGGGGTAATTCCTGTTGCAGGTTTCTCACCACCTGCACATGTGCGGTCTTGAATGGATGCGCCACGAGCGAAAGCGTTTCTTCCACCACGGAGTTCAGGTTCACTTCCGTGAACTCGGCCGCGCCGGTGCGCGAGAAATTCAGCAGGTTGTTGACGATTTCGCTCGCGCGGAAGGTTTGCTTGACAACTTTGTCGATCAACTGGTGCCGCGGGTCGCCGCTCGGCAGTTGTTTCGCGAGCATCTGGATGTAGTTCGAGATGACGGCGAGCGGCGTATTGACCTCATGCGCGACACCGGCGGCAAGCAGACCGAGCGACGTGAGTTTCTCGGTCTGGATCAGTTGTTCCTCAAGGCGAATCCGTTGCGTAATGTCATCCATCAGGATCAGCCGTCCGATTCGGTCTCCGGATTTTCCAACCAGTGGCGCGATTGAAACGTTGACGACGAGGTTCCGTCCGCCGCGGTTCCGCATCGGGAACTTGTACAGGCTGGAGACCCGCTCATCACTTGCTCTGGCCGAAAGTTCAGCCGATAGATCGGAGGGAAGGACCTGTTCCAGCTTGCGGCCGACGGCTTCGCGCCGCGGCACGCCGATCAAGCGCTCGAGTTGCGTGTTCCACGATTCAATCGCGCCGTCGAGATCGACAGCGAGCACGCCCACGTTGAGCGATTCGACGATATTTTCCGAGAAGTCTTTCAGTCGTTCGATTTGCACTGCTTTTTGCTCGAGCGAGGTGTAGAGCTGGGCATTGTCGAGAGCGATGGCCAAATAGCCGGCGATCGTTAACAAGAGTTCGACGTCTTCGCTCGATAGGAAGTCTCCGTCCACGGTTTTCCCCAGTCCGATCACGGCGACAGTGCGGTCGCGAATCTGGCAGGGAATGAAGTAGTTCAGGTCGAGTTGTTCGAGCGTCTGGCGGACCGGGGGGATGGATTCACGCGCAGCACGAGCCGATTCGTTGAACAACACACGGCGCGCGAAGGGGTTTTTCCCCGCGTCAAGAAAACTCAGGTCGAGCGGCCCTGCATAGCGGACACCGATGGACCGCGCCAGCCGGTATGTGCCGGGATGGGCTTCCTCTTCGATGAAAATCGCAAGGCGATCCACCAGCAGAGCCTGTGAGATACGATCCATCACCGATGCGAGCATGGGATCGAGCCGCACTTCGGAAGTGAGTGTGCGCCCGAACTCAATGAGCGTCCGCCGGTAATCGAGACGGTCCCGGTAGAAAAAACGGTCCAGGCGCGCCTGAATCCAGTCGCGGAACGGCTGGAACAAGAACGCGGCGACGACAATGGCGATAATTTCGCCCAGTTTGCCGGAAGGCCAGGCCGTGTGGAATAGGGCGCCAACTAGCGCGACGAAAGCAATGTATACGGCGACCACGCCGCCCGTCGCGGCCGTATAGGCAAGGCCCCGCTTAAAGATGATGTCGACGTCCATCAGCCTGTACCGGATGATCGCGTATCCGAAACAAAGCGGGATCAGCACCAGGGATACAGCAGAGAAGTTCATCCAGGGTCGTGGCACGATGCCCAGGAAATAGGGGACGACATACAGAAGCAAGAAGGGAAGAATGCCCGCGAGCGCCCCTCCGGTGACCCACTTGAGCTGCTGCCGTAAGATGCCCGAAGATGCGCGCCGGTAACTATTCACGAAGGCGACCGCGGCGAACAAAAAGTAGATACCCAGGCAGGCAAGGTCGAGCTGATCGAGGAGAATCCGCGCCCCGATCGAAGGCATGAAGCCGAGTTGTTGAAGTCCAACAAGCAGGCGCACCAGGAGGAGGACTCCCGGTAGTCCGTAGATCGCCGCGAGTCTCGCTCTATGCCACTTGGTGGCGGGACGGCGCTCCGGAAACACCAGCGCAAAGTGCAGCAGCAGGGCAGGCTGCAACAATCTTGCCACGATCCCCGCCCAATAGATCTCCCAGTCGAAAGCGCTCAGCTTGCCCGTGTACTGGAAGGAGTAAAGGACGAAGGAAACCAGGCAAAAAATATAGAAGTGCACGGCGCGAGTGGCGTTCCAACGGCGCGCGAAGATGAATAGGCCGATAAAAAGGTAAAGCAGGCCGACAATGCGGAGATAGTTTTCAATAGAAGAGGGCTTCTCGGCCGGCTGGGTTACCAGTTGGGTCTCGAACTGTCGGCCGCCGCGGTCGATCCGGTAGTGAGCCTGCGACCACAGTCCAACACGCCATAGGCGTTTGGTTACGTCGATGGCGCCGTGAATTTCCGCTCCATTGATTGCCAGGACATGGTCACCGGTTCGAAGGCCTGCGTTAGCAGCGGGAGAGTTTGGTGTGATGTGCCAAGCCAGGACTCCGCCAGGTGTGTCGAGCCACGACGCGCCGTCGTCAGGGGCGCTGAATATGGTGCGCTGCTGAAAATTGATGATGCCAAAGACAATGGCGGACAGGGTTACGAGAGCCAGGACGGCTGCGCCCAAGCGAATTTTCAGACTGTCATGGATTGGCGCGCTCACAAGATTCCCCGGCTACACTTCGATAACCATACGCTGATGCAAGTCTACTTCCAAAATATATAAGTTTTCACAAATGCTAACTCCATGAAACATTAGATAGATTCTCCGAAGGGGTGCGGGGGACGGTCGTAGCCTTCCATTTATGGAAGACAGCTTCCTAATTTCAATAAGCTCTGCAGAAGCTAGAACTGAAAACTCACCCCACCCCGAAACGATCGCAAAACGGGAACAAGCATGATCCGAGAATCCTGGCCATTCACTGGCATATATCCTTGCGCCAGGAGATTGCCGAAATCGGCCAATGCCTCCCACCGGCCGGCCGACCCGAATCCTGGAAGAGGCTGACGGATCGAAAGATGGAGGTTCGGATCCATCTGGTACGCGGCCTCGCCGAATGCATCGAGGCGCGAAAGCGTCGGACCGGAAATCCACACGTAGCTTGTGGCAAATTGAGTGCCGGCACGCGGGAGTTTCCCGGAAACGCGGGCGCCAAGACTATGGTGGTTCCGCGTTGCAAAACAATCGCGAAGATCAGCCGCCGTCGTATTCAATTCTCCCCGGGGGGAGAGAGCACCGGCCCATGTATAGACGGCCGTAAACTCCAAGTTGGAAGATAACTTCTCGCGGTACGCAGAGCGCGCCCCCCAGGAACTCGTTCCACCACCGTCGTAGAGGAAAGCGCTTGAAAAGCCATCCTGGAAGAAATCAGGACTTGTTGTGGGTCCAGAACCGAAAATAGCCTGGTGCCGCGCGGAATCATGGAATGCAGCAGTCTCTAGACTGGCGCGCCCCCCCAATTTGTGCTTTACAGAGACTTCTTGATGCCAGCGACCTTCCAGGACCGGCTGGCCATCGCGGAAGAGCACTGCCGGGAGACTGTCAAGCTCCTCAATCGCCGATTGCAGTACTTCGGTTTGTCCCAAGTGAACGTCCGACGGGTCCGCGGCCACGAGGAAAGAGGCCTTCCACCCTGACGGGAGATTCGCGTCGAGGCGGGCGTGCGGATGCAATGCGGACACCGAAGACATGATCCCAACACGCAGGAACTCGGCACCGGCACGCAATGCGAGGTGATCGCCCAGCGCAATCTGTTCGGAGTGATCTACGCGCATCTCTTGGAACGCCAGGTCGTTGAGGCCGATCTTTGCCTGGCGCATGACAAATGTAGTTTCCGGTCCGCTGCCTAATGAGCCGGAAGGCAGCCAGACGCTTGCGAATGCACCAGAAGCGCCGCGCTCATAACTCACCTGGCCTGCGAGCAATAGACGCCCGATGGCGCCGAGACCCTGGTCGTAAGAGACCGCGGTGGCGGGGGAGTCGGAAAGATTCGCTGGCGATCCGGGCTGCAACGCCCCACTCGTCATTCGCAGCAATCCGCGCGGGCGCTGGGCCCGAGGGGAATCCGCCCCACGAGTGTTTTCAGCGACGTCCACATCGCCGTCCCGCCATTGCAAAATGGTGCGCGTCGCGGCCGAAGAGCGCAGGACCCATTTCCAGTCGTCGGGCTCCGCCGGCACATCCGGCTGGCGCCGCAAAGTGTCGAGTGAAGCAAAGAGCGAATCCACTTGCACACGCAGCAGCGTGGTGAGGTTGGCCATCACGCCAATGTGCCGCTCCATCGCCGGCAGAAATCCCGGCAGCGATACACGAAGTGAGTATTTTCCGGGTTTGAGTTGATCGGTGAAAAAGGCGCCGTGCTGATTGGAAAGCAGCTGAGACACGGTCCGGCCGCCCGCATCTTCCGAGATGAGCCATACTGTCGCGCCCATCTGCGGCGTGCCCGAGGGGTCCAACACAACGCCGGAGATCGTGCCGTAACCCGGTTTGGCCGCTGCCGAGCCGGTCAGCACCAGAGTCATGATCATCACCCAGCCCAGGGTCTTGCTGGTCTGTTTCATAGGGACTGGTTACCTCCCAGTGGCGCTGCTTGCCGCCGCATTTTTCACAGACGAAGGCGTCACAGTAAAATCCGCCGAACGGGAAACAGTCTGCTTGGTCAGAAGATCAGTCGCTTGGATTTCCAGCTTGTACTTGCCCGGCGGCAAAGCTTTGGGCGCGATCACCTGCTCGTACGTTACCTGCTCGCCGCTCTGCTTAAGCTGCTCACCTGTTTTGACCTCATGGGTGACCGTTTGCTGTCCTTGACTCACCTTGACATCCAGAGACAGGTCGTTCTTGTGCGTCTTTTCATCCACCTTCAGATTGTAGAATTGCAGATAGATGCCCATCGGCTGATCGGCCTGGAATTCCGCATTGAGCTTGGGGCGGACCTTCGTCGAGCCGAGCACGAACTGCCCGACGCCCACATCCTTGGAGGAGACCGGCTCGATCTGGTCGGCAAGAATCAACGAGCTGGCATCGAACTTGTCATCCGGAATCGGTGAGACCGCCAGACGCGTATTCAGCACACCCACATTCCCGCTGTTCACGTCCTTGATCACAACGTCGATCTTATACAAACCGGGACGCAGAGGCACGGCCTTCTGGTAAATCGAAAATCCCTTGAGTGAAGGCTCGAGAAGCGAATCCGGGAAGTCGCGCTGAATGACGTCCTCGAACGTCTGGACGATGCGTCCTGTCAGGGTAGTGATTCGCGCGAAAAGATTAAGAGTCCCGGAATGTACGCCATCGCGATTGCGGAACGTCAATTGTTTGTTCTGAATCTGGATGGTGATGGGCACCAGGATCGTATCGCTCGTAATACGCAAGAAGTCCGTGCGGTAGTCGAACGAAATCTGATTGCGGACGATTCGGGAGCTGACGACTTCCTGAAGATCCGGGAATTTGACCGGAGGCGCTTGTTGTACCTTCACGAATTGCTCCAGCCGACTGAACTCATCATCCATTTCGTGTCCGCCGCCGCTCAGAGTCCTCGGTGCGGTGGAACCGTCTGTGCGGTTGAAGCGTTGGGCCTTGCTGGACATGCCCATCTGTTCCATCGTGCTCAACCCGGCTCCAGGGATCTTCGCCAGGGCATCTTTTTCACCTGGGTCCATAGTGATGTGGTACTCACTGGTGCCGGTCGGGTCCACGAATTCGATGATGATGTTGTTTCCGATCCCGTCCATGTAGCGATAGCGCCACTGTTCAAATGCATAGGTTGAGGTCTGGCCGCCGCCTTCCGACTCCGGACGATTGTAATTGCCGCCGGTCGGGTGGGACTCGATCTCGTCCGGCTTTCCCCAGATGATGTAGATACGCCCGCGGTCTGTCCTCCAGCCAGGAATTCCCGAAGCGAACCTCTCGTTGGCGTAGGCGATACGTCGATAGTGCTCTTCCTTGAGCTCGTTCTCCACCGTGTCCGGAGTGGGATCGCGGCGCTGCCAGAACGCCTCGATGAATTGCTCGCGCTCTTCATTGGTCTGCAGTTGCAGGAACGCGGCGCGCTCTTCATCGCTGATGATGTAGGGAACTTCTTCTTGCAGCCACTTCTTGTAGGGGGTTTCAAGCTCCTTCTGGAGCTTCTTCAGATTTTTCGCTTTGTCCGGCGGCTTATCGCCTTTTTTCTTTCCGGAATCCTGCTGCTTGTCGGCGGGAGTATCTTGCTTTTCTTTGTCCTGGGCGCGCAGCCCGGAAGGCAGGAGCAAAGCTCCACAAACCAAAATGAAGAACAGGATGCGGCCCAAACGGTTCATAAACATACCTCGCCCCTGATTCGGAAGTCTGATTCTATCCCCCGATAGTGCACCCGTCAATCAATGAATACTCGCAATTCTCGTTCCGGCCGCCAAATCGTCAGAACGAACGCCTAGCACGAATGCGGTGAAGCGGGGATCCGCCAACCTCAATCCCAGGCCGTGAACGATTCCCGGCGTGAGTGAGAGTTCAGCTTTTTGCATCTCGACATTGCCGGCACCTGATTCCCGCACACAGAGCACTTCACGCACACCGGTGCATACTAAGAATGGAGCCCGCCTTGCCGGGTTGCCTGTGAAGGTAGACGAGTTTCCTTCGTCGCCCCGAGTTTCCGCGAATGCGTTGCAGTTATGGGGTGACAGAATTATGGAGCCAAGACGCAAGCGAATTACAAGCTTTCCGAGCAGAGCCTGGCAGGTGTATATTCTCCGCCTAGGAATTCAAACTGATCATAGCAAGCTGAGAACTCTGGCTTACGTGGAGGGCTTTCAGTGAGACTTCGGTGGCTATCTCCAGGCGAAGTATTGCAGTGTGCAATCGTGTGCGCCGTCTTGGTACTTCGAGGGTCCGCCGTGTGCGCCCAGGGGCAGGACCGCGCCCCGCAATATTTTCAGGCCGACATTCAGTACGGCGCGCAGACCTTCGCTTCGCAGTGCACCTCCTGTCACGGTGAGAACGGCGACATGATCCCCGGCGTCAATTTCCGCGCCGGCCAGTTCAAGCGCGTTATCACTGACAATGACTTACGCCTTACGATCACCAACGGTGTTCCCGGTACTGCCATGCAGCCCTTCACATTTGGAGCGTCGGAGCTTACTGGCATCGTCTCCTATCTTCGCAACATGGGCAGTTTCAACGCCCGCGGCCTCATGGTTGGCAACGCCGCTCGCGGCAAGGTTCTGTTCGAGGGAGCGGGAAATTGCGTGAGCTGCCATGCCGTCAACGGCAAAGGCCCACGTGTTGCTCCAGATCTAGGCGACATCGGTGTTCTCCGGACAGCCGAGCTGATTCATCGGACACTGCTCGATCCGGCTGGCACCATGCTACCGGCCAATCGCTCGGTGCGTGCGGTAACCAGCGACGGCAAAGTTATCAATGGCCGCCGCCTCAACGAGGACACATACACTGTTCAGCTGATTGACGAGCAAGAACGCCTGGTCTCTCTCACGAAAACTGACTTGCGCGAATACACAGTCCTCAAGACCACTTCCATGCCATCCTATAAAGACAAATTCAGCGCCCAGGAGCTTGCCGACTTGGAAGCCTACCTTCTTTCTTTGAGAGGTGTGAAATGAATCACTCGTGGCGAGCGTCCTATCTGCCGCTTCTAGTTTTGCTGATTCCGTGTTCGCTCTGCGCCCAGGTCACCTCCGAGCGGCTGCTCCACGCGCCCGACGAGCCGCAGAACTGGATGACTTATTCGGGCGGCTATGCGAGCCAGCGCTACAGCACGCTCCAACAAGTCAACCCCGCAAACGTCAAGAATCTTGAGCTCAAGTGGGTCTTCCAGGCGCAATCGCTGCAGAAATTTGAGAGCACCCCGCTGGTCGTCGACGGCGTCATGTATCTCACTCAGTCACCCAACGACGTCGTCGCGCTCGACGCCAAGACGGGCCGCGTCTTCTGGATCTACCACTACGTGACTTCGCCCGCCGCCCGCCCCTGCTGCGGGATCGTGAATCGCGGCGTCGCCATACTAGGCGACTCGCTCTTTATGGCCACCGTCGACGCGCACCTGGTTGCCATCGACGCCAGGAACGGCCACGCTCTCTGGGACGCAAAGCTGGCCGAGGCTGCCGCCGGCTACGCCATGACCATGGCGCCCCTCGTGGTCAAGGACAAAGTGATTGTCGGCGTCGCTGGAGGTGAGTTTGGCGTTCGCGGCTTCATCGCCGCTTTCGAAGCTCGCACCGGCAGGGAAGCCTGGCGGTTTGACACGATCCCCAAGCCGGGTGAACCCGGCCACGAAAGTTGGCGCGGCCGCGATTGGGAACACGGTAGCGCCGCCGTCTGGGTTACCGGGTCCTACGATCCCGATCTCAACTTGACCTATTGGGGTACCGGCAATCCGGGTCCGGATTGGAACCCGGAACAACGGCCCGGCGATAACCTCTACGCGGATTCGGCCGTCGCGCTTGACCCAGACACCGGGAAGCTCAAGTGGTATTTCCAATTCACGCCGGGCGACCCCTACGACTATGACTCGGTGCAAGTTCCCGTCTTAGTGAATTCAAATTGGAACGGGAGTCCGCGCAAATTGATGCTTTGGGGCAATCGCAACGGCTTCTTCTACGTTTTGGACCGTGCCACTGGCAAATTTCTCGCCGGCCGCCCATTTGTCAAAGTTAACTGGGCAAGCGGCCTTGACGCCAACGGCCGGCCGATCCTCACGCCGCAGCCTTCCGGCTCCCCGACCTATCCGGGCATTCAAGGCGGAACAAACTGGTATTCGCCTTCTTACAGTCCGCGCACTGGACTCTTCTACCTCTCACTCTGGGAAGATTACGCTACGGTTTTCTCCGGCGTGAATGCTGAATATAGAGAAGGCCAGCGGTACACTGGCGGAGCCAACACCAGCCCCATTCCTGGTGCCGACAATCCCGCGGGCCAGCGCCAGGGGCCCGTCAATATCTACACTGAGGCGCTCGCCCACGGCGCCGTCGCTGCCCTCGATCCGGAGACCGGAAAGGCAAAGTGGAAGTTCGAAATGCACGACGTCAACACCAGCGGGATTTTGACCACTGCTTCGGACCTGCTCTTCGTCGGCGGACGTGAAGGCTATTTCCAGTCCCTCGATGCCCGCACTGGCGCGCTGCTGTGGAAGCAAAACCTCGGAGGCGAAATCGTCGCCGGCCCAATGACTTATCAGGTGGATGGCAGGCAGTACGTTTCGATCGCCGCGGGTAACGGCCTCTTTGTGTTCGCTCTGCGTGACTGACGAAACGGGGGGCAGGGCCGCGGACCTGAAAGATACGGGAGGAATACTCAATCAACGTTTCAGAAATTTGTTAACCGGCGAATTTACGCCGGATTCCTCAAGTTCTACCGCCGGCAGAATCTCCAAGCCCCGATGTCCTGACGTTCATGACCCACGCAACTCGCTTGTTGACCAGACTAATTAGACACCATCAGTAAATCGCTTTGTTCTGTTTGGAAATGACGGTAACATTCAATGACGAGCCAGCCCCGGACCGGGTGCCTGCCTGGACCGGAGCCGTATTGGCCTCGCACTCAAACACACTTCGCAGCGCGCTCGCTGGACCCGCCGGTTGATTGCTGGGATATAGCGTGTGCGGCTGGGAAACTTTTGAGGGACTCCCCACGTAACGCTGGAGACCGGTGGAAGGAGTCACCCAGGCAAGAGAACCAGGACCCCAGTACATGAATACCTGGCAAAAAATCGGAATCGGTGCCGGCGGGACTGCGGTTTTGGCTGGCGCGGTATGGCTTACGATCTGGCAGGTCAATAAAGACGTTGTGACGGTCCAGACCGCAGCGGTGACGCGGCAGGACCTGAACTCGATTGTCACTGCGTCAGGCGAAATCAAGCCGCTGACATACACGAATGTGCTGGGCGAGGGGATCGGCAAGATTACTGACATTATTGTGAAAGAAGGCGATCACGTCAAGAAGGGTGCCGTCCTGCTGCGCCTCGAAAGCATACAACCGTCGGCAGATGTAGATGCGCAGCGCGCCAGCATTCAGTCGGCGGAAGCCGGGGTGAAATCGGCTGAGG
>JBGPXQ010000065.1:0-10481 GCA_041492805.1 Terriglobia bacterium
GCTTATTTGAAGCAGTTGGGCGATTCCCGCGCGGACAATCTGAGGGTTCGGGAACACGCTCTTTCTGTGCCGGTGGATTTTGGTTTCTAAGGAGTGAAGTCGAAATATGCCAAAAGCGAAAATTAAATTTCTACACAAACCAAATTGCACGACATGCCGTAAAGCGAAGGCGTTTCTGGAAAAGAAGAAAGTCGAACTGGAAGTACGTGACTTGGGAAAAGATCGATTGTCCATCGCTGAGTTGGACCAGCTCATTGGCAGCCGCGACCATCGCAAGTTCCTGAACACTCGGAATGAACTCTACCGCAAACGCAAGATGGGGAAGCATCCTCCGCCGCGCGACGAGGCCCTGAAATTGATGGCCACAGAGCCAAATCTGATTCGCCGTCCGGTCGTGCTCCGCGGAGCTGAGATTGTCCTGGGCTATGACGAGGAAGCACTGGAAAGAATTTCAAAATAGCATCCGGAACCTAATAGCGAAAAGATTTCATGAGCATCGGCGAAAAGATAGTGCTTATGCAGGGCGATCTGACCGATATGGACGTCGACGCCATCGTCAACGCTGCAAACAATGACTTGCAGCTTGGCGGCGGCGTAGCAGGCGCGATCCGGCGCAAGGGTGGCGAAGCGATCCAGCGGGAGTGTGACGCGATCGGCAGCGTACCGATCGGTGGGGCAGCGATCACCTCCGGCGGAAAGCTTCGCGCCCGCTTCGTGATTCACGCAGCAAGCATGCAGCTCGGGGGAGAAACAACGGCACGAGCGCTGCGGACTTCGACCGCGCATTCTCTGTGGATCGCTTCCGAAAGGAAACTCCGCTCGATTGCGTTTCCCGCTATCGGTACCGGCATCGCCGGCTTCCCGCTTTCCGAATGCGCCCAGATCATGCTCCGGGAAGTAGTCGAGCATCTCAAGGGCTCCACGCCGCTCGAAAGAGTTTATTTTGTCCTGTTTGATGCCCGCGCTCTCGCGACATTTGAAAAGGCCTGGGCGGAAATGGCCGAGCGCGGTGAATTGGACGAAACACCCGCAGCCGGACGGCCATGAACGCGCTCGCTGAAAAAGTGTGCGCCGAACTCGCTCGCTACGAGCATCCGCTGTTCGTTTTTGGCGCGCGCTCCGCCGCGGAAGGTGTCGAAGTGGAAATCCGTTACGCACCGCCCGAGCCGCAAGTTCATACCTATGTTTTTTTGCTCCGGACACGCGAGATCGAAAACAGGCAGTTTCCCTGGATCTTTCAGAAGCAGCTCTACGATTGTTTGCATGACTTTATCATCGAGATGTTCACGTGCAATCCCCAGCGGCAAGACGGATGAAGGTAAAATCGCCCTTCGCGAAGTGCATTCAGGGTAAACCCCTCGCTGGGAGTACCCGGGGTAAACCGCTCGCGGCAAACGCTCTCGCAGCGACGCTGGCCGACCGCATCCGCACAGGCGGGCCCATCCCCTTCGCCGAATTCATGCGGGAATGTCTCTATCATCCCGAACACGGCTATTATTCGCGCCCCGGAGCGTGCCGCCCCGGGGATTACTACACCAGCGTGGACGTCCACGCGATTTTCGGGCGGCTGATCGCTCGACAGCTTGCGGAAATGTGGGAGCTGCTCGGATCACCGCATCCGTTTCTGGCGGTGGAAGCGGGAGCCGGCGCCGGGCGTCTCACCGCAAATATTTTGGACTTTGCCGCGCGTGGGTTTCCCGCGTTCTATGCTGCGACCGAATACATCGCTGTGGAACGTTCCGCCGCGCGCCGCGCGGAGCACGCGGCTGTGCTTGCTTCGCATGTGACAGAGGGGCGTGTTTCGACCTCTGCGGAGATCCCTACAGCCATTCCCGCCGGATGTATTTTTTCAAACGAATTGCTGGACGCCCTGCCTACGCACCGCGTCGTGATGGAATGTGGCCAACTGCGCGAAGTACACGTGGGATTCGAAGACGGCCGGTTCACAGAGGTGCTTCGCGAGCCTTCCACGCCCGCGATCGAGCAGTATTTCCGCGAGCAGGGAATTGCGCTTCAAGAGGGCCAGCAGGCGGAGGCGTGCCTGGACGCATGCCGCTGGATCGAAAATGCCGGACGCTCGATGGGCCGAGGCTTCGTCATGACAATTGATTATGGTCATGAAGCACATGCCCTCTACGACCAACGGCACAACCGTGGGACGCTGCTGGCCTACCGGGACCATACGGTCACGGAAAATATTCTCGACGCGCCGGGGGAACAGGACCTGACCTCGCACGCGAATTTCACTGCTCTGGACTTGTGGGGGCGCCGCTCAGGCCTGGAACGAACGGGCTTGGTCACGCAGTCGCAATTTCTGGTCGCATTGGGCAGGGCGAATGAATTCGCAGACCTTTACGAACCGGGGCAATCGGAAGTCGAAAAATTGCGCGCGCGCCTGCTGCTGAAAAACCTGATCCATCCCGAGGGGTTGGGTGAACAATTTCAGGTGCTCATCCAGCACAAGGGGATCGGGAATCCGCGGCTTACCGGCTTGTCCGGCTACTGAAATGCGTCAGGAGGCCGTTTCGGAGTAGGCTTTCTTCAGGGATTTTTCCGCCTCAGCCTGCGCGCCGCCGGTGTCGTCGCTTGTCTGTTTGGCCTTGCTGTATTCGTTGACCGCGCGCGTGCGGTCACCCTGAATGTCATAGATTCTGCCCAGGTAAATGTGCGACCACACTTCGGTCCACCTGGTGGTGGAGTCCGTGCTGCCGTCGAGCGCGTCACGGAACGATTGCGCGGACGCCGCGTAATTCCTCTGATAGAAGAACGCTTCGCCCATGCGGAAGTCCGCTAGGGCATTGTTCCTATCAAGTTCCAGCGCGCGCTGGTATTGCTGCACAGCATCGTAGTAGCGGCCCAGTTCCGCGAGCGATTCTCCACGCGCGATGATCCCGCGCACCCGCAGGCGCTGGCTCGATTTCAAAATGAAGTTATGCGGGTCGAGGATGATCCCGTTTGGTTTCGGCCGTCCGAACGTTTCCACGGTGAATGTGGATTCCTTGCCGGCGATGCTGATGGTTTTAAATTCGGGATTGCCTTCCGTTTGCACTTCAATCTCGACGTCCATGCGGAAGAAATCGAGGTTCTGTTTGGCCTTGCCGACGATTCTGAATCCCTTCTTGGTGCGGTACGTGACATACTCCAGTGAGAATTCCGGCACGCCGGTCGAGCGCAGCCACTGGGTGAAGAATGGCCGCAAATTGAGCGTTCCCGGGGCAGCGGTTGGGGCTGCATTTCCGATCGTTTTGACTTCCGGAGCAGCGGCGGGCGTCGCGTGCGCCTCCGTCAATTTTTCAAAATCCTCGATCCGGGCGGTCTTGCCAGCGTAACGGGAATAGAAATCCTTGAGCAATGCGAAGAAGTTTGTGTCCCCAAGCTGCGCGCGGACCATGTGGAACACCATCGCGCCCTTGTTCACCACCACCGAACGATATTCCTCGGATTCGGGTTCCAGCCTCCTGGCTTCGGCAATCGGAGCAGCGTCGTCGAACATCAGGGCGCCAACAGCGAAATCCTCGAGCGCTTTGTTCAGCCCCTCTTTGCCCGAGCTCTCTTCGACATAGAGTCCCTCGGAGTACCGCGCCAATCCTGCTGTGACCCACACGTCCGACGGAGATGCAGCCATTACCTGGTTACCCCACCACTGCTGTGCTGCGAGGTTTGCCAGCAAACGCGCGTTCGGCTGTGCCGTCCATTGGTGCGCGCTCACCAGCAGAAGTCCCGGCGCTGCGTAACCGGCCACTGTTCCATCAGGGAGCTGCGCGACCTTCAATCCGGTTTCCGGCAACGCGCCAAACTGCCCATTAAAATTATCAAGGATGCGCGCGAGCGTGTCTGCGTAGCTCTGCGCTGTTTTCGCCGCGGCCGGGGACGTATACACGGAAAAAGTCATGCCCTCTGCGCGCACGGGGCTCAGCTGCAGCGGCGCAGCGACAAATGTTCCGGCAGCCTCGGGCTTCTCCACGCGGAACGTATACAGCATGCGTTCGTTTTCCATCAAGGGAGGCGGAGGCGCGGCCGCAGGGGACACGGGGACACCGGACCGCGAGTTCCCAAGGGCTGGGCCGGGAGAAATTCTGGGTGTGACGGACGTCGGCGCTCCGACCGACGTGCCGGTACCGACGACCGCCATTGTTCCCGGCACCTCAATTTGGAAGACGCCTGTATACCGGTTCGTAGGGAAGTCGGTGAGCGGGAACCAACGCGCTGGGAGAAGCAAGTATCCGCCGTCCTTGTCAATGTAGGCCAGCCGTACGTCTTGCGCCGGGCTGGTCCCTCTGCTTGAAAGCGGTCCTGCATAATCGAATTGCAGCGTAACTCTTCCGCCCACGGGTACCAGATCAGGCAGCGTTACTTGCAACTTCAGCGGAGTGTTCTCATCCCGGTCGTAGAGCACCGGCTTTCCAGCGCCGTCGCGAACCGCATTCACTCTGAGGTTCTGGTTTAATTCGACATCCACAACGCGCGAGGCTTCATTCGCCACAAAATCGACTTTTGCCTGCGCGGTCAGCACACGCCCGACGGCGTCAAGCGACGCCCGAATCTCATAGTTCGTCGCGCGAAAGGCTGCCGCAGGAGCGGTCTGCACCGGAGCAACCGGCCGGCCGGGACCCTGCCCCTGCCCGGGAGCTTGCGCGAATCCCGAACCGGCAACGAACGCCGCGAACCCTGCCAGAAAGAGGAATCGAAACTTCAACATGAGTCTGATGCGCCTCTCCTTATGACCGGCCCTCGAATCCATAGGATACCAACTCGTCCCGTTAAGTTGCCAGTGGCAGTGCGGCGTACTCATACTGGGCCGGTTCATCGAGGATCGGTCTAGTCTGCCCTAACCCTTAGCCGCAGGATGAGCCAGCATGCCGGCGATAATGTCCGCCGCTCGCTCGATGGCGCCGGGAGGCCCCAGCTTTTCTCTTACGCCTGCGAGCCCTCGCCGCATCTCCGAGCGAGCTTCGTGTGAATCGAGCAGCCGGATAACCTCGTTTGCCAGACGCTCGGGCGTGAAATCCTTCTGAACCAGCTCTGGCACGACGCGTTTTCCGGCGATCAGATTGACCATTGCAAACATCTGTGTGTGCACGAGCCAGCGAGCAATTGCGGCTGTGATGGGTGCGAGGCGGTAGATCACAACCATAGGCGTGTCCATCAACGCCGCCTCGACCGTCGCCGTTCCGCTCGAGACAATTGCCACATCCGCCGCACCCAGTGCATCGTAAGTTGCGTCCTCCACCACGCGAATCGGGACTTCCGGTGAAAGATACGCGGCAATTTGCGACTCACGCATTCCGGGGGCGAGCGCCAGGACAAACTGCACCGGGTGGCTCTTTGCTATTAGATGGCAGGATTGCATTAGAGGTGGCATGTGGTGCGCGATTTCTCCCGCGCGGCTTCCGGGCAATAGCGCAACAATTGGTTTGGCCGCATCCAATCCGAAGTATGCTGTGAACTCCGCGCGCGATCTCTTCGCGGCAACGTTGCCCACCAAGGGATGCCCAATAAAATCCGCCGGTACGCCGCGCGCGCGATACCAATCCTGTTCGAATGGGAAAATGCAGAGTCCGCGCACGAATCGGCGGCGCACCAGGTTTGCGCGCCACGGCCGCCACGCCCAGAATTGCGGACAGACGAAATAGATGTTTTGCACGCCTTGGCGCTTCAGCGCGCGAGCGAGGCGCAAATGGAAGCCGGGGAAATCCGTAAGGATCGCAAGACGCGGTTTCCTTCGTTCGGACTCCCCGATCAGGCATTTCCACACGCGATTGAGGGCCGGGAGCTTCTTGGCAATTTCGACGATTCCGACCAGCGAGACTTCCGCGCAATCGGCCACAATCTCGACTCCCGCTTCTCGCATGCGCGGGCCGCCCATCCCGTACAGGTGGACGTCCGCCCGCGCTCGCAACGCCGCCGCCAAACGCCCCGCATACATGTCACCGGATGCTTCACCGGCGGAGATGAGGATGTGTGTGGGTGGCATCGCTTCGCGCGCGCAGGATTGAATTGCCTAATCGTCTGCGGGCATCGACGTGCCCGCTTCGCTGCCCGCCGGCTCGAGCGGAGGGCGCAGTTCCTGGTCTTTGTACTGAAGCTGATAAAGGCGGTAATAAATCCCGCGCAGGCCCAGCAGTTGCTGGTGCGAGCCCTGCTCGCGGAGCTTTCCCTTATGAAAGACAAGTATGCGGTCGGCATGCTGGATCGTGCTGAGCCGGTGCGCGATCACCATGGCTGTGCGGCCTTCGAGCAGGCGGTCCAATGCCTCGCGGATCAGAACTTCGGTCTTCGTATCCACGCTCGATGTCGCTTCATCGAGAATCAAAAATCTAGGATTGTGCGCGAGAGCGCGCGCGAAGCTGATCAATTGCCGCTGCCCGACGGAAAATGTGGCCCCGCGCTCGCTCACGTTTGTTGCGACGCCTTCCGCCAATGTGTCTAGAAGGGAACCGAGCCCTACTTCGCGCAGGGCGGCCTCCACGCGCACACGTCCAATTTCCTCATCGCCCAGCCGGACGTTCGATTCGAGGGTGCCTGTAAACAGGAACGGGTCCTGGAGGACTATGCCGAATTGCCGGCGCAGATCGTGCACGTCATAGCGGCGGATGTTCACTCCATCGAGAAGAATTTCGCCGCGCTGGATTTCGTAGAAGCGTAGCAGGAGCTGGATGAGCGTGGTTTTTCCAGCGCCCGTGTGGCCGACGATGGCGAGCGTCTGGCCCGGAGCAATGCGGAACGATACATCGCGCAGAACCCAATCTTCATCGCGCGGATTGGCGCCGCCGTTGTACGCAAACCACGCGTTGCGGAATTCGATTTCGCCGCGCGGGGCGGAAAGCGGGAGGGAAGCCTCGGCAGGGGGCGCCGGCTGCGGTTCGTCCAGCAGTTTGAAGATACGCTCGCACGCCGCCATGGCCGACTGCAGGATATTGAATTTTTCGCTTAGATCCTGGATCGGACGGAAAAAGCGCTGCGCGTATTGGATAAAGGTGACGAGCACTCCCACGGTCACGTTGCCGGCGAACGAGAGCAATCCGCCGTACCAGAACACGACCGCAATCGCCGTTGTGCTGAATAGCTCAACAGCGGGGAAAAACACGGCGAACGCCAGAATCGCATCTTTGTATGCTTCCATGTGGATACGATTCAGCTCCGCGAACTGCTCGCTTGATTTCCGTTCCCGGTTGAACAGTTGCACCATGCCCATGCCGCTGATGTGCTCCTGCAGGAACGCGTTGATCCGGGCGATAGCCGTGCGGATGCGCCGGTTGGCGTCACGCACGCGGTCGCGGAAAATCCAGGTGGAAATCAGAATCAACGGCAGAACTGCGAACGTAGCCAGCGCAAGCTGCCAGTTCATCCACATCATCACCGCACCGATGCAGAGCAGCACGACGGCATCGTTGGCCATTGCCGCGATGCCAGCAGCGAAGAGGTCGTTGAGCGCGTCCACATCGGTCGTCACCCGCGTCACCAATCGCCCCACCGGACTGCGATCGAAGAAACTCATCGGAAGGCGTTGCAGACGCTCGAAGATTTCCTTGCGTAGATCGTACAGCGTCTGCTGGCCGACGTTCTGCATGATGCGGACCTGCAAGTACTGCACGGCGAAACTCAAGAGCAGCGCCGCGAAGAATCCGAGTGAAACCAGGCTTACGCCGCGCAAAGCGCCGGTTGCGGGAAGCAATTGGTTCGCGCCGGGGCTGATGTACTTGTCTATGCCGAACCCGAACAGGTAAGGCCCGACGACTTCGAGCGGCCCGACCAGCAACGTCAGGACCACCGCGAAGACGACACTCCCCATGTACGGCCGCAGATAGGTCATCAGACGCCGCAAAAGCTGCGAGTCGTAGGCCTTTCCTAGAGCCTCTTCTTCACGGAAGTCGCTCATTCGCGTTCCAGCTCTTCTTCGAGCAATTGCTTCTGGTGGAGGTCGGCATAATAGCCGCCGCGCGCCAGGAGTTCCGCATGCGTGCCGCGCTCGACAATCCGGCCGTCGCGCAACACCACAATCTGGTCGGCGTGTTGCACCGTCGAGACGCGGTGGGAAATCAGCACCGTTGTCCTCTGCCGCAGAATGGATTCCAAGCGCCGCAGGATGCGTTCCTCGGTTCCCGTATCTACGCTCGAAAGAGAGTCGTCCAGGATTAGAATCTTCGGATCGCGAATCACAGCGCGCGCAATTGCCGAGCGCTGTTTCTGGCCGCCGGAGAGTGTGATGCCGCGCTCGCCCACCATCGTGTTGAACTTCGCAGGGAATTCACCGATTTCAGCGGCGATGCTGGCGACCTCGGCGGCCTCGTGAATCTGCTGGTCGGTTGCATTGTCGGCGCCGAACGCAATGTTCTCGCGAAGAGTTTCGCTGAACAGGAAAGTGTCCTGGGGCACATAGCCCACCGCGCGCCGCAATGTTTCGAGCGGCCACTCCCGGATGGGCCGGCCATCAATCAGCAGCGTTCCTGGCGGCGATTCCCAAAGCCGCACGATCAAGGAAGCCAACGTAGATTTTCCGCTGCCCGTAGGGCCGACAATCGCGAGGATCGAGCCCGCCGGAACATGGAGGGATATATCCTGGAGCACAGGCCTGTTCAACGCCGCCGTTCCATTCCCTTTCATCCCGTCCGCGTCGTTTCGTACGGTCGGATAGGTGAAGGTCAGGTTCCGGAATTCAATTTCCCCGCGGATTTCCGGGAGTTTGCCTTGCGCGGCAGCCGAGTCGTTGATTTTCGGTTCCGAATCGAGGATGTAATTCAGCCTGCCCATCGACGCTCCGCCGCGCTGGAAGATGTTCGTCACGAAACCCAGCGCCACCATGGGAAATATCAGACGCGTCATGAACGTATAGAACGCGATGAGTTCGCCGAGCGTAATGCGGCTCAGAATCACAAGCCGGCCGCCCTGCCAGAGCACGAGCACAAACGTCAGCCCGATCAGCATTTGGAGCAGTGGCATGAACAAGCTCCAGAAATAAATGAGCCGCAGGTTACGATCGATGTATTCGCGATTCGGCTCGTCAAAGCCGCGGATCTCGGCTTCCTCCTGCACGTAGGCGCGCACCACCCGCATGCCTGCGAGGTTCTCCTGGGCTTTGGCGGAAAGCACGGCGAGCGAGGCCTGAATTTTTCCGTAGAGCGCATGGATCTGCTGGCCGAAGATCCACACGACGACGGCGACCACCGGGACGGGAAGTAATACGTAGAAGCTGAGCCGGGGGGAAATCCAGAACATCAAGACCACAGCGAGGACCATCGTCGCGAACGTGTTGGCGCTGTACATGATGCCCGGGCCCAGCACCATGCGCACCGAGTTCAGGTCGTTCGTACATCGCGACATCAACTCACCCGTGCGGTTTCGCACGTAGAACTCAGGTTCCAACACCACCAGCTTGGTCAGCAGATCGTTCCGCAGATCGTATTCGATGTCCCGCGAGAGCCCGATCAGAATCTGCCGCGTCCAGTACGAAAAAACTCCCTGGATCGCGCAGATGATGATTAGCGCCGAGCAGAATATGGCGAGCGTGTGGGCATCCTTCGGATGATAGTAAGGCAGCAGGAAGCCCAACGAAATCTGCGTCAGCCGGCCGAGCTGTGCCAGGGGAGCCTCGGCGCCTTTGATGCAATCCACGATGGCGCCGATAATCAAGGGCAGCAGTGTTCCCGTGATCCCCATCCCGGTTTGCGTCAGCATCCCGAGTATCACTTCACCCGTATGCCGGCGGACGTACGGAAGTAGACGGGTAAGCTGCGCCCATCCGGAAACACGCATGTGCGTGGTCTTCGTTGCGGAGCCTGTCAAAGTGTCTGCCGCTGCGCTCATCTTAAAATGGACTGCGGGGTCTCCAACGTGGGCGCTTCACCCAGGTACCCTTCATGAGACCGGTCGAGCGATTGGTAGCGTTTCGCTTTTGTGTTCCACCGCACAGTGATCGTCCGGTTTTCTGCTTCACCAGTGTTTGACGACCGTTCCCTGCCGGCCTCGGCTGGTGTGAATCGCAACTCGAGACCCTGGTGTGTATCCCGCGTGAGCTCGAGTCGCCAGCCGGTGACAGGAGCCGCAGGCGATCCCCCCAGATAACCGCTCGGATTTTTCAGGTGCTCATCACAGCGCAGCACCTCGGCCCATTTGTCGTTGCTTTTCTCCACAATCACTGCACGCGTGATGAAGATCCCGGAGGAATTTCCCGGCCCGACGCCCGCGCGCGCGGCCATCTCAAACCGGTTTACGACCAGCAATTGTTCCAATCCATTTCGAGCCAAATCTCCAAGGGCGACGACTTCCGCCTGCTTGCCCAACGCGGCTTCCGCCACTTGCTGAGTCTCTGGAGCCACCGCCGGCGCAGTGGGCCGGGCCGCTTTCTCCGGGGGGGTTGTTTGTTCACCTGGGTTGCATCCCGCCATCAAAGACGCCGTTGCTCCTACCAACATTGCCACGACCATGCGCGATTTTCGAGGCTGCATAATTCTTCAGATTGCTACAGGCTGGGGAAAGCAAGC
>JBGPXQ010000210.1:0-4836 GCA_041492805.1 Terriglobia bacterium
AGTCGAAGACCGCAGCAGGCAGGCGACGTTGGGCGAGGCGCCGCAAATCTTCAATATTGACGACGCGGGGCGATGCGACGGCTCGTGCTCGCCTATTCATCTCGCTACCCTTCCGGCGACGCGGCTGAACTCGATGGCGCCCCGTTCTCTTTGCTTTGATATGGCGTTCGGCATTGTACTCCACGATGTGCGCATGCGACGAAAGTCATGCCAGATTTTAGTTTGACACGATCCCTCCTTGTGACGACACTAGGCAACCGATTCCTGCAGACCGCCTGCGTTTTTCTGCGACTGGAGCCTAATGGCGCTGACGCTGCTCGACTGGGCCGTGATCCTCGGGTATCTGTTGCTGATGCTCCTGCTCGGACTTTTCTTCCGGCGGCGGTCGAGCCGGAGCACGGAGGACTATTTCGTATCGGGGCGCCAGGTTACCTGGTGGCTCGCAGGAACTTCCATGGTCGCCACAACGTTCGCGGCGGATACACCGCTCGTGGTGACGGGTCTCGTCTACACGCAAGGCATCGCGGGGAACTGGCTCTGGTGGAGTTTCCTGCCGTCGGGAATGATGACCGTGTTCCTGTTCGCGCGGCTATGGAAGCGCTCGGGGTTGCTCACCGACGTGCAGTTCGCTGAAATGCGCTATACGGGGAAACCCGCGGCGTTTCTGCGCGGTTTTCGCGCGCTCTATTTGGGACTGCTGATGAACTGTCTGATATTGGGCTGGGTGACCAAGGCGATGACGAGCATCGTGGGCTCGGCGCTCGGCAAGAGTGAAACCGCCAGCCTTGCCATCTGCATTTTCTTTTTGATTCCATTTACCGGTTTTTATGTTTCGCTCGGCGGACTCTGGGGCGTATTGTGGACCGACCTGTTTCAGTTCGTTCTGAAAATGGCGATCGTGATTGCGGTCGCGTATTACGGTGTGAAGGCGGCCGGGGGAATGTCAGCGATGCTCGCAAAACTCGGGGCCATGCGGGCAGCCGCGGGCCCGGGAGCATCAGACATCACCGCCATGTTTCCTGATTTTTCGCGCGGGCTCACGGCGGAAGCAATTTGGACGCTGCCGGTGCTGACCTTTCTGGTGCATCTGTGCGTGCAGTGGTGGGCGTTCTGGTATCCGGGATCAGAACCGGGAGGCGGCGGGTACATTGCGCAGAGGATCTTCAGCGCGCGTGATGAACGGCACGGCTTGCTTTCCGTACTGTGGTTCAACATTGCGCACTACGCCATGCGTCCCTGGCCCTGGATCCTTACAGCGCTTGCAGCTGCGGCTCTATATCCAGGGTTGGAGCATCCGGAATCGGGTTACATGCTCATCGCCACTACTTATATGCCGCACGCGTTGCGTGGGATCCTGATTGCCGGCTTCATGGCCGCGTTCATGTCCACGATTGCAACGCAGCTCAATTGGGGAAGTTCGTATCTCGTGGAGGACTTCTACCGGCGGTTCATCCGGCGAGATGCTCCGGAAAAGCATTACGTGAACATTTCGCGGCTCGCGACGCTGCTGCTGGTGGCGGCGTCGGCCTATGTGTCAGCCCAATTGGCTACAATCAGCCAGGGTTGGGAAGTCGTGCTCGAGGTCGGCGCGGGGACCGGAGGCGTGTACTTGCTGCGCTGGTACTGGTGGCGCGTCAATGCCTGGAGTGAAATCTCAGCGATGGTGACAGCGCTCGCCATGACGCTGGTGCTGCACCAATGGCCTATTTTCCGCGGAAGCGCGGCGGTAATCTTCGCGAAAACGACGCTCACGACGACAGGTGTGACGACTGCCGTGTGGGTCTTGGTAACACTGCTCACACCTGCCGAACCGGACGATGTTCTGCTCCGCTTCTACCGGAAAGTCCGGCCCCATGTGGCAGGGTGGCGCCGCATCGCTGCGCTCGCTCCGGAGTTGCCGCAAACCCGCGACCTCGGCCGGAACCTGTTGGCATGGGTGCTCGGATGTGCCATGGTGTACGCCGCTTTGTTCGGTGTCGGAAAGCTGTGCTTCGGTCAGATCCGCGCCGGAACGTTGTTGTTGGGATTAGCCACGGTTTGTGCGGGGCTGCTCTACCGCGACATAGCGGAGCGCGTAAGCACTACTTCGATGGGAGGCGCTAATGGTTAACACGGGGCGTGGGAGTGGCGTGCCGGGACTTTCACGGGCCGGCCAGGCTCACGCGGTAACGGCATCCTTTCTGGGATGGATGCTCGATGCCTTCGACTACTTCGTTGTCGTTTTTTTGATTGACACGCTGGCTGGTGCTTTTCATGTCGAAAAAAAATGGATCATATTGACACTGACAATGACGCTGGTTATGCGGCCTCTCGGCGCTGTGATCTTTGGCTTTCTCGCCGACCGTTTTGGGCGGCGCATCCCTTTAATGGCCAATATAGTTTTCTTTTCCCTGGTTGAGCTTCTCTGCGGTTTTGCGCCAAGTTACACCGTTTTTCTTGTGCTGCGTACGCTGTACGGAATTGGCATGGGCGGCGAGTGGGGAGTGGGCGCGTCGCTGGCGATGGAATCGGTGCCGCCACGGTGGCGAGGAATTCTCTCCGGAATTTTACAGAGCGGCTACGCGGCCGGCTACCTCTTGGCAGCCGTCGTATCCAGGTTTGTCCTTCCGGCCTGGGGTTGGCGGCCGATGTTCTGGCTCGGAGGCTTGCCGGCACTTTTGGCCCTGTATATTAGTGCACGCGTCCCAGAAACCGAGGCTTGGAAGCAACATCGGGCGCCGAACGTAGGTGCGGTGCTAAGGAGTGTTTTTACGCAATGGAAGACGTTCATGTACCTGATTCTGCTGACGACTTTCATGATCTTCCTTTCGCACGGAACGCAGGACCTGTATCCCGACTTCCTCGGAACCGTGCATAAGGTGGCGAAGGCCACAGTATCGGAAATCGCCATCATCTATAACGTGGGCGCTATCGTGGGATCGATCGTCTTCGGGCTATTTTCGGAGAAACTCGGGCGGAGATTTACCATGATTGCCGCAATGTGTTTATCGTTGATGGTGATTCCTTTCTGGGCGTTCGGCGAATCGCTTACGGTGCTCATCATCGGCGCGTTTCTGATGCAGGCCGGGGTGCAAGGCGCATGGGGAATGATTCCTGTGCATTTGACCGAAATGGCGCCGGACGAATCGCGTGGTTTGGTCTCAGGGTTCGCCTACCAGATGGGTGTCCTGCTTGGCGCGGCTGCCCCTACGATTGAATTCAGCTTGCGCGACCGCATTGGCTATCAATGGGCGTTCGCAGGATTTGAACTGATGACGATCGCGGTGCTCATTGTGGTGCTCCTTTTGGGCAAGGAACGCAAAGGACGCAGCTTCCATCGGACGATCGTTCCAGTTTCGCCGTGAAGGCTGTTCTTCAGTGGTGGATCTCTTTCAGGGAGCACAGAGCGCATGCTGTTTCCCGGATCCTCGTTCCCGGTGTCCTGCTGCTTTGAGCCTCGCGCGCAGCGACTCTGCGTCACCCGCCCAGAGGATTTGAGAATGTGAGTCTGTTGTTCACTTCAGCGCTCTCTTTGCCCCGCGGCGAACCTGAGCGACTCGATTCCGCCGGGCCCAACGGATTCTCACCTCATCCGAAACATGTAGAGAGTGCGACCTTCCTGCGCGGGCTTGACATCGTCTGCAAACGGGAGTAATCACTTCGCAAGGTAAACTTCCAATGAGCATGTGCTCCGCTTTCCCGTGTGAGGCTTCCATATCGAAGCGTTTACTGGCGTCCCTAGTTCTGGCTGTTGCGCTGCCCCTGTTCGCGCAGTCTCCCACTGTGCATTTGAAGATCCACGCCGTCCTGGTGGACAGGGATCTCAACCAGAAGCCTGTGCCGCGGCTCGCGCTTCAAATCCGCAATGTCGCCATCCTGTCCGCGGAGCCGATCAAAACGCGCACGAACCTCGAAGGCATCGGGGAGGTGGATCTCCCCGCCGGCCGATACGAGATCACCACACCCGACGGCGTGGAATTTCAAGGGAAACGCTACACGTGGAAGCTGGAGGTGGCGCTCGAATCCGCTCCACTCACCCTGGAATTGAGTAACGACAACGCGGCGACAACCGCCGCGCCTGTCCCGTCCACTGGTGAGGGGGGCGAATTGACGCCGCTCTTCCAGCGGCTGAAAAACGCTGTCGTCACGGTGCGCTCGGAAAGAGGTGATGGATCGGGTTTTCTCGTGGACTCAGCGGGACTCTTCGTGACCAACCATCACGTAATCGCCGATTCCAACTACCTGGCCGTGCAATTCGACGCCGGGCACAAGGTGACCGCCGAATTGATTGCCGACGATGCCGACAACGACGTGGCTATTATCCGGGCCAACCTCGCGGCCTTTCCCGGCGCGGTCGTCGTCACGCTCGCCAGCGTTGACGAGCGCCCTCTCGCGGTCGGAGAGCAAGTGTTCACGATTTCAAGCCCATTCTTCCGGGAAAAGACGCTGACGACGGGTGTGGTTAGTAAGATCGAGCCGCGGGAAATTACCTCCGACACTAACATCAATCCAGGAAGCTCGGGAGGGCCGCTGTTCAATTTTCGCGGTGGAGTGGTGGCGGTCGCGGTCGGCGGACAAGGGAAGCTCGCGCGGTTTATTCCCATCCGCAATGCCGCGCACGTGATTGAACAAGGTCGCGCGGCGGCAGCGGGCAAGTCCGCACTTTCGGCCGAACTGCTGCCCGTTGAGCCCGCCGACAAATTCCCTGCGGCCCCGCTCGAAGCCATGCTGCTCGTGGATAAGCTGGACGACCGGCCCTACTTCTTCGAGGCTGGGGAGTATCGCGTCGCTGTCCTCCCGCCTCAGGTACGCTACTACGATTCGCACGCCGAAGAGATTCGCACCCAGCGCCAGAAG
>JBGPXQ010000089.1:0-8886 GCA_041492805.1 Terriglobia bacterium
CGACACGCAGTGGGAATCCTTTTTTGCAGGAACGCTTCTGTTGCTGATTTGCCTCATGTTGGAGCGCTATTTCCACGGCCGGCACGCTTTCACTGCCGCTGTGGGACTGGGCATTGTTTGGGGGATTCTCGTTCTCACCAACCCCATTACAGTTTTATTGCTTCTGGCATGGCCGTTGTGTTGGGTGCTAGCCATGCCACCGAGAGACCGTGCCCTGTCCGCGAAACGATTCGTGGTGATTGTTGGCGCCGCCCTGCTGACTGTGGCGCCGTGGATCGCGCGCAACTACGCACAGTTCGGCGCGTTCATTTTTGTGCGCGACAACCTGGGTCTCGAACTCTACACCTCAAATAATCCTTGCGCAGAGGCGACGCTCCTCGAAAACATTCAGTCAGGCTGTCACGCACGGACCCACCCAAATCCCAGCCGGGCCGTCGCCATGGAGCTTGTTTCCGCCGGGGAGAATCCCTTCAATCGCTCCAGGCTGCATGAGGCTCTTGTATGGATTGGCGCCAACCGCCAACAGTTCCTAAGTTTGACGGCCAGGCGATTTCGGCAGTTCTGGCTGCCGGATCTGGCCCATGCCTGGGAGACGATCGAAGTCTGGATGATTACGCTGATTTCCCTGGTTGGTATTTTGGTGATGGCCCGGAAAAATCCGGTGTCGGCCTGGCTCATGTTTACAGCGTGGGTTTTCTTCCCGACGATCTACTACGTGGTGCAATCCGACCCGCGCTATCGCTATCCGATTTATTGGACTTCACTGCTGCCAGCGGGGTGCGCCCTGGCCGAAGCCGCCCTCCGTTTACCATTCCTCAAGGCCGCGCCGGACCACCCAACGAAGCAGTCCCCCGAGCGATCCGGGATTCAGGAAGGGCGCACATAGGAGAGGCCACTGATACACTTTCCTTCATCGAGGATTCCTCGCGAAGGTTCGCGCGCCGATGGGCAGCACCCGTCCGGGAAAACTCTTGGTGCGGAAGAAGGGACTCGAACCCCTACGGCCTTTCGGCCACCAGCTCCTAAGGCTGGCGCGTCTGCCAATTCCGCCACTTCCGCGTTGCCGGACAGTATAACATTGAGATGGCTATGCCATTGTCGCGAGGTCTTTGCTGCACGCTTGCTTGGTTTTTCTTGTCGCTGGGCGGTTTCGTCGCAAACTGTCCTGCACAGTCGGGAGCGCCTTCGACTCCGGGCGCCAATCCCGGACGTCCAACGGTTTCGACGCCCGCGACGCTGACGCCTGTCGGCTATCTCCAGTTTGAAAACGGAATCCTGTACGCGCAGGACTCGACGGAGTTCTCCTCGCGCCTGGGCGTGAACCAGGTCACCAAGCTCACGGTGCATCCGCGCCTCCAACTGATCTTGCAGTCCGAGCCTCTAGTCGGCAGTGCGGCGGCAGTGCGGCACGCGTGGCAGGCAGGCGGCGCTTCTGCAGGCGTCCAAGGTGTCTTACTACCGGGGCACGCGACGCGACCTACGATCTCGGTGAGTTACTTTCGGTCCATCTACTCAGGGCCCGCTCCGGACATCGATATCGGCTCGGCGAATCAATCCGCATTGATTCTTGTGAGCGAAGACCTGTTCGGTTTCCATTTCGACGCGAACGGAATCTTCAACGAGCAAGTGCAGGGAATTGTCCGGCGAGCGCAGTACGGGCAAACGCTTTCGATCTCTCACCCGCTCAAGAAATTCACACTGGCAGGAGAAATCTGGCACTGCACGCAACCGCTTCTGCACGGCAATACGATCGGGAACCTGTGGGCAGTGTCCTATACGGTTCGTCCCAATCTCATCCTGGACGCAGGCTTCAACCACGGATTCAACGGCACTTCCACCCGTTGGGAAGCTTTTTTCGGCGTCACCTATTTGCTTCCGCATCGCCTCTGGAAACCTCGGCCGGCACGCTCTTAGGGGCAAAAGCCAAGGAAACCCCACTCCACTTGTATGCTGGGGGCAGCAGTGATAGCCTTCCGCATCGTGGTGGTCTTTTCCATCCTCAATTCCTCGCAAACGGAGAGATACTATGGCCTACTGCAGCAAGTGTGGTGGTGAAGTACAAGCTGGCGTGGCGTTTTGCCCAAAGTGCGGGCAAGCGCAGACGGGAGGACAAGTGGCGCAGACTTCGCAGAACGCGCAACCGGGAATGGCCGAAAATATCGCTGGATTATTGTGCTACGTCCTGGGCTGGGTCACAGGGATCATCTTTTTCCTGATCGACAAACGGCCTTTCGTCCGCTTTCACGCCGCGCAGTCCATCGTTGTGTTTGGCGGGCTGCACGTCATCAACATTGTAATTGGCGTCATGTTTGGCGCTGGTTTCATGATGATGGGCGGATGGAGTGGTTTCGGACTAGGCTGGGCGCTGTACAGCATCATTAGTCTCATCTCATTTGTCTTGTGGATTTTGCTCATGGTAAAAGCCTACCAGGGTGAAAAGTTTCAAGTGCCGGTGGCGGCAGGAATCGCGCAGAGCCTCGCCGGCAAATAAATTTCTTCTTCGATGTGGCCAGCCAATGTCGTGGTACAGGCCCGGAAAGCTGGCTGCCGCTCTCTTGTATGTCGATATGCACTTGATCGTTGAAGGGTGAAAGTATTCCATAGCCAGCTGGTCCCGCCTTTTCGTCTTGACATTCTCCCGGCGCCCGTCCATCTTTTATGGCTTTGCGTATGGTGCTGCGTATTTGAGTGGAGGCGGGTGAGGGTAGTGGCAGATCCGGTCAAAGTTCGTCTGTGTTTCCACGACCGATGCTTCGACGGTGCGGCATCGTCGGCAGTTTTCTATCGCTTCTTCCGCGAGCGTATCCGGCCCGGAGCAGAATTTCATTTCACCGGGATGACGCACCGCGCGCGGCAGCCTTTCCAGGACGGGCTGTTTGACGGCGACGAGAACGCCATCGTCGATTTCAAGTATTCGAATTCTCCCCGCGTGACGTGGTGGTTTGACCATCACCAGAGCGCCTTCCTGACGCCCGCCGACGCCGAACACTTCCGCCGTGATCGCGGCGGCCACAAATTCTACAATCCAGAATATAAATCCTGCACGAAGCTTCTGGCGGACGTGACCAGCACGCAGTTTGGCTTCGACGTGAAACCTCTGGCCGACCTGGTGCACTGGGGGGACATCATCGACGGAGCGCAATACCCCACGCCGGAATCAGCGGTGGCTCTCTCCGAGCCCGCGACGCAACTTGCTCTCGTGATCGAAGCGGCGCCTGAAGACGGGCTCGTGCCGAAGATTATTCCGGCCTTATCCGAGCGTCCGCTCGCGGAAATGATAAAGCTGCCGGACGTCGCGCGGCACCTCGGTCCATTGCTCGAACGGCATCACCGGTCCATCGATCTGATGCGCCAGCGGACAGAGGTTCGCGATGGCGTCATATTCTTTGACTTCAGCGACCTGAACCTTGAGGGATACAACAAGTTCATTCCGTATATGCTGCACCCGGACGCGCGCTACTCGGTCAGCGTCATCGCGTCCCCGACGCGTTCGAAAGTTTCCCTTGGCTCGAATCCGTGGAATCCGGATGCTGCGGAACAAAATCTGGCGAGCCTCGCGGAACAATACGGTGGCGGCGGACATCCGCGTGTCTCCGCGATCTCTTTCGAACCGGAGGACATCGAGCGGGCGCGCCACGTGGCGAACGAGATCGCGGAAAAGCTGCGCCGCGAACGATAAGAGTGTTCGAATGCGCGGTGCGCATAGCGCGGAATTTGATTGTCCGCTCCACGTCGGGTCCCTCCCTCCCGAAATCTCGAGCGGAAAATGCGCAGGCGCTACGATGGAACACGCGCGCCCTGTGCAAACGGTATTTTTTGATTACCGGCTGGACGGCCCGAAAAATAATGGAGTCGTGGTATTATTAAAAATTCGTGGGGCCGGTAGCTCAATGGTAGAGCAGCTGACTCTTAATCAGCGGGTTGCAGGTTCGAGTCCTGCCCGGCTCACCACTTACCCCCTTTTGGACTAAGGCGGAAGAAGTGGTTTTCTTTCGTGCCTTTAGCAAACACGGTTTAGGGGTGTGTCCCAAGCATGATTTTCGCCAAGTTGCGCCACGGCCGGTCGCACGGCTTGAGGTGGATATCCACCTCTGCATTCGACGGCACGCGGTCCCGCTGCTTTTTCCCTTTCACCAACCGGATTTTTGGCGGCCGGTTTACAATTACCCCTGCCTATAACTCCCTCTGAGTTGAATGGCGCACTGCGAACAGCGATGAGAAACTCACAGTGACTGCTGTCCGCGTTGGGGTTTGCGGACTGCCTGAGAGGAACGAGCTTTTCTAATGGCATAAGGGAGCGGCAGATGGTTCTCATCACAGGGGGAATGGGCTTCATCGGACTTCATACAGCTCGAACATTTGTGGACGCCGGTGAGGACGTCGTGATCACCCGATTCAAGACCTGGCGCGATCCCAGTTTCATCAAGGACGAATTCGGCAAGCGGGTGACCGTCGAGAGCTTGGACACGACCAGTCCATTCGATTGCCTCTCGTTGCTTCGAAAACACAGGGTTGACAGCATCGTACACTTGGCGATGCCGGGTCTGGCATCGCTTTCGGCGGGCGAAGACTTCCGAACTAATATGCTGGGCCTGATCAACGTTCTGGAGGCTGGTCGTTTTGCCGGCGTCAGGCGCATCAGCATCGGAAGCTCCATCACGGTCTATGCCGGAGTTCACGAAGGGCCCTATCAGGAAGACCAACCCTTGCGAGTCGACTCAGCCAATGCCACCGAGGCATTCAAGAAGGCGTTTGAGATTCTGGGGCTGCACTATGCGGACCGGACGAAAATGGAGGTGATCGCGCTGCGTATCGGCGTCATTTGGGGACCGCTCTATCACTCGATGTTCAATCTTCCCAGCCGCATGGTTCACGGCGCTCTAAAGAGTGGCACCGTGGACCTGTCAGGAGCTGTAGGAGTTCCTGGTGGCCCCTCATGTGAGGAAGATGAAGCGGATCTGTGCTATGTCAAAGATTGCGCAAAAGGAATTCAGATGGTGCACATGGCGGAGAAGCTGAATCACCGCGTTTACAATATAGGCTCCGGCAGGACGACTTCGAACGCTCAATTGCGAGATGCGGTGTTGAAGGTGGTACCCGGCGTTCGAATCCAGCTACGACCGGGCAGGAGCCCCGGGTTTCGCTCGAATGCCTGCCTCGACCTGAGCCGCACCTCTGCAGATACCGGCTACAAGCCTGAATTCACAACAGAATCCGGCGTGGCGGATTATGTCTCATGGCTGAAGACCGGCAACCCATGCTGAAGTTCGAAAACGGCTAAGTCTTCGAGATCGCTTCGGCCGTTCATACCTGGCGGCGATGCAGGCGGCGATCAATGGCGAGAAGAGCCGAGCTGGAAATCACCGCGAAGACGACGAGAATCAGTATCAGTGCCATGATCGTTCGAACGTCGCGCAGGTCGATCGCATTCATCAAAAGAAACCCGAACCCGCGCTGTGAGGCAAAGAATTCCCCGAATATTGTACCGAGCAACGTCAAAGAAAATCCGAACCGGAGACCGGAGAAAATTTCCGGTATGCATGCCGGGATCCAGATGCGGCGGATCATTTGCCAGCGCGTCAGGTGCATCGCGCGCGCGGCATGCGTGAAGACGGGATTGATGTTCCGTACGGCGGCGAGAGAAGAGATCATGATCGGGATCACGCCATGCAGGGCCCCAAATACGACTTTGGCCCACAAGCCCAACCCGAAAGTGAGCAAGATCACGGGATACAACGCGACTTTCGGCAAGGAATTGATGACCGCCAGCAGGGGCTCGACCACCTCACCGCAGGGCCGCCAGCCGCCAAGAATGACGCCTCCGAACGTTCCCACCACGAAGGCGATGACGAGGGCAATGAGAAACGCACGGATGGATTCGCCGAAGTGCGGCCAATAGATTGGTGACGTCAGAAGATCTGTTGCCTTACGAAGCGTGGCCCACGGTGGCGTCAGCACGGTAGGACCGTAACTCTTGTACAGCACGTACCACAGGACGAGGACAGCGGTGAGGAAGGTGGCGGTATACAGCGACTGGCGAAATTTCATCGGGTCCACCTTCGCAGCAGGCGCTGCGAATAAACATGCAACGACATATTCAACAGTGTCGCGATGCCGAGCACCAGGGCGATGAGGCCGTACATGGTGCGGTTGTCATAGCTATCATAGGCGTACGAAATTTGATGGCCGATGCCAACGGCGGACATTATGAATTCGCTGCTGATAACGCCGATGATGCTGTAGGAAACCGCCAGCGTGACGCCGATGAAGAGATAGGGCGCGGCCGCCGGCAATTTGATTCGAAATACCGTCACGAGGAAAGAAGCTCGATGCACGCGGCCGACCTTCAGAAGAACAGGCCGAATTCGGTCGAGGCCGTTGATCGTGTTGATGACCATCGTTACCAGGCCAAACATCACGGCGATGATGATCTGGGGGATCTGGTTAATCCCGAAGATCACGATCAGCAGGGGATAGAAAACGATGGGTGGCACGGAGTAGTAGGAAGCAAGAAATGGTTCGAGCGTCGCCCGCAACGCAGGCAGACTGAAGATTGCCAGGCCGATAAAAAAACCTCCGGAAATTGACAACGCGATCGCAGTACAGATGTTGACCACCGATACATAAATATCGTCCTTGATCGCACCGGACGCGAGAATCTGCCATGCGGAGATCAGCATCTCGCTTGGCGGAATCATGATGAGGCGCGATACGATATGAGAACGGCACAGCACCTCGAGGATCAGCGCCGCACCGGCGACAATCGCAAGCCGGATCCAGCCATAGCGGCTCATACGGCCGCCTCCGTTCCTGCCCGGCCGATGGCCTTCATGGACTGCTGGCGCAACAGGACCCATAGACGGGCGGTAATGGCGCCGAACCGTTCATCCCCAACAATGCGCGAATCCCGGTCTGCCGACCAATGGGTCGAAATAATCTCCAGCAATCGGCCTGGCCGCGCAGACATGGCGCCGATGCGATCGGACAACATCGTGGCCTCATCGAGCGCATGGGTGATAAGAAGAATAGTGGCGCCTGTTTCCCGCCATAAACGCAGGAGTTCGTCACCCATCAGGAGCCTCGTTTGCTGGTCCAGTGCGCCGAAAGGCTCATCGAGCAGAATCAGACGCGGCTGTAGGACCAGCGTGCGGGCAATGCATAGTCGCTGGCGCATGCCGCCCGAGAGTTGCGCCGGATAGGATCTGGCGAAATCAGCCAAGCCCATGAAGCCGACCGCGTAGTTGGTGCGACGCTCTACTTCTGCAGGATCGACGCCCGCACATTGCAGCCCGAAGGCCACATTGTCCCAAACTGTGAGCCAGGGGAAGCTGGAGTCCTCCTGGAATACGACGCCGATGCCTTCGGGGACTTGGCCACGTACCGGCTGCCCCTCAAACTCAATGCTGCCCTCGGTCGGCAGTGCCAGACCGGCAAGCAATTCGAGAAATGTTGATTTACCGCAGCCGGATGGCCCAACGATGGTGAAGAACTCGCCCTTGTAGAGGTCCAGATCGACCGGACCGAGAGCGTTCACCGCGCCTTGGAAGTCGCGTGCGGGGTAGACCCTGGTCAGGCCAACAACGCGCGCGTGCACGGTTCTCGTAGCGTCAGGCAAGTCCATGGCCCCGCGTCAAGGAACTTTACGGCGCAAATCGGTGGGTAAGAAATCCTGGTTGATCAGCGCGCTCCACTCGACCGGACCGTTCAACTCGCCCGAGACGTGCATCGCTTGCACGACACCTTCCATGGCGCCCATGTCGAAATTGCCGGGACTCCACCATTTGCCAAACTTTTGGAGAGTGGTCTCGAGTGCGCTCTTGGCGACAGGCGGCGGCAAGTTATAGGCGCGTGCAAGAATTGCCGCCGTTTCCCCGGGTTGACTGTAGATGAATTCGACACCCTTGCGCCGCGCGGCGATGATGGCCCGTAATTCTTTGGCGCGCGATTTGGCAAATTCCGTAGTCGTAATTCCTACGGTCTGGGTCACCGGAGGCAGGACGTCCTTGGCATAGAAGACCACTTTGTACTTGGCCCCGTTGTGCAGTTGCATCGAGTAAAACGGCTCGGTGACGGTCGCGAGGTCTGCTCCCCCGTGCTCGACCGATGTTACCGCGGCACTGTCAGCGCCCACGGCGAGCATCTTTACATCGGTCCGCTTCATGCCAAGCTTGTCCAGTAACATGAAAATGAATGTCTCGCTGACCGATTTCGGACGTGAGTACGCGATGCGCTTTCCGCGAAGGTCCTGGACCGAGTTAAGCGGTCCATCTGGACGTGTTACCCAGATTTGATCCCACCCCTCAGCGCACGAATTTATGATCTTGATGTCGAACCCCTGCCGGATCGCGGTGATAGCAGCCGGCAGGGCTACCTCCGCATAGACCGAGCCTCCGGCCAAAAGGCTGCGCACACCGCTACCTCCACCCGCACCCGCGATCACTCCCGTGATATTGACCCCGGCTTCCTTGAAGTAACCTTTCTCCAACGCAACCGTGTAGGGCAATCCGTTCATTGCCGAAGCGTAATGAGTCACGATGAGCTTGTCAGCTTGCGCGTGGGCGAGGGTGACCGACGACAGAGCCAGGACTGCGCCCAACAAAGGGCCGAGTTGACGCAAGACCTTCATGCTGCGTTCCTCTTCATCTCCCCCTCGTGTCGATCAACTCTGCCGATCTTTCTTGTGAACCAAATTTCCACTATTGCGCCATGGCGCTCGCGGCGAACACTTCGTCGAGTTTCACCGGACGCGGGGTCAGGCCCTGCTCGTGGGAGTATTGTGCTGCGGTTTCGAGCACCTGGCGGTTCACCTCAATGCCGTGTCGAATAATTGGAGTAGTGAGCGCCTGCTTCGCCTCCCGTGGCAGCAGACCCGCGGCGAGATAATAG
>JBGPXQ010000078.1:0-9502 GCA_041492805.1 Terriglobia bacterium
CTGCAATTCCTAGAATGTTGTGTAGTCGCATGTCGGAATTATACCGCAATCCCGGCGGAACGGCCCGCTCTAAATAGCAGCGCCGGTTCTGCGATTTCTACGTTTTGCGGGTGGCCCACCCCTTGAGAGTTTCAAGGTGTGAAGCTCCTCCCGGATGAAACTTGGGCGGGCTTGCGCAATCTGCTTCGAAAACAAAAGCGGCCGGCCCCGTCTAGGTGGAGCCGGCCGCTTCGGTTTCGGAGGAGTCTTTCTTACCGCTGTGGCGTCTTTTCTGCGATGGGTTTTGAATCCGCTGAGACCGCGCTGGGAATCACGGAAGAGTTAGCGCTAACCTCGCGGGTCAGGTAGAGCATGAATGGCGTAACTTCGAACGGCATTTTCTCGCGTTCGGCCACTGTGCCGACCGGCTTGGACTTCATCATTTCGAGCTTGTCGCTCCACGGGTCCATCTTGATGCGCCCGCCGAGCGGCAGCGCGACAATCTGAGGTTGCGCCTTCGTGGGGCCGGCCGCGGCATTCGGGTCGGCTGGTTTCTGTGACGATGGCGCCGACGAGGTCGCGAGCGCCAAATTGATGGGGACGCGATCGCCCAGGTGCGGGCTAATCAGGTTTGGGATGTCCTTCTGCCGGCCCTGTAGGGCGTCGAGGAAGAGCTTCGCCGTAGTGAGCTGGTCCTTGTAGGGCGAATTCTTGAGCAACTCATTCGCCTTGGTGTTGGCCGCTTCTTCTTCCGCCTGCGTGCGCGAGAAGCCGAAGTGGCGGAACGTGTCCTTCTCGTCGAACAGCAGGCGATCGAAGAAGGCGTACTGGCCGTCGATCCGGTGGCCGAGCACGACGTGAGATACTTCGTGTGCGACCATCGCAGCCAGACTCGATTCATCCGGTAACACGTCAATCAAGCCGCGGCTGAACACGATGGTGTGCCCGATGGTGAACGATTCCAGTGTCGAAGTGGGCAGCACGCGGCAGCGAATTTCGGGTTGAATATCGAGGTTATTGGTCACCTCGAGGTTGTTGACGACCGTCTCAAGAACTTTGTCCACTTCGCCCGGCGGCGCCAATAAGCCGAGCCGTTCCAGCCGGTCGACTACGTTATCCTCGGCCTGGCGGTCCCAGTTGCGTTGCGCCATCACAGGGTTGAGGTCGTTGGCCGTCGTGGTCTGATCCTTCACTGGAGTCTGCGACTCGATGAGGATCTTGCTGAGTTCCTGCTCCTGTGCCGAGTGTCCGAGGTTGTATCCCCAGAGTCGCGTTTGCGCCTTGAACGACAGTCGCTTCGCCAGAGAGTAGTTCAGGTCCGACTCTTCGCTATAGATGAATGCCGGCAGCCACAGGTTCGGCCCGGAATTCACGCGCCAGCTGTCGAAATGGAAGTAGTAGCTGGTGCGCGAGCTGCCGCCGTAGGCACCGTTGAACCGCACGATGTGGAAGTCCTGATCTTCGACCCAAATGCGCCCGATGAAGCGCCCTTTGCCCTCCTTGGGCAGGGGCGTCACGTCAAACACGAGACAGCGCACCTCACCGAGAAATTCGCGGCGAACGTAATCAAACTTATAGTGCGACTTGTCAAATCCGTTCGTGTCCACATAGATCATCTGCAAGAAGCCGCGCGGCAAATACTCCATCGAGAGGGAGAACATGTTGCCGAGACCGCCGAAGATCTTCTTCTTGACCCCGCCACTGCTGTCTCCCCCGTCGGTTAGCGGTTCAAGATCGACACCTTTCGCCAGAATCGCGCGGCCCATGAAATACCTGTCACCGGCCGGAACTGTGCCAAGATCTTTATCGCCCTTGAGATTCTGGATGTATGTTTCCACCAGCGGGGAGTACGGACGGAGCGAATTGATCTCCGCCTGCTCCTGGCTGACGATGCGGTCCACTATCTGGCCCAATGCGCCGTCTTGCTGAGCTGCCGCACGCAGAGGCAGCGCACTTAGCGCCAGGACCACCAATACCGTCTTCAGAATGCGCATATTTCCTCCGAACCTTAGTTGAACGTCAGTACGCCATTTGAAACACAATGTGAACCACTGCCGGGAAATCGACGGGATGTCCGTTCGAAAGCGCGGGTTTGAACTTGATTTGTTCTGCCGCCCGGATCGCCGCTTCATCCAGCCCGTGTCCAAGACTCTTGACTACCCGATTGACATGTACCTCACCGCCCGCTGCCGGGAAAATTACATCAAGCAGGACCTCTCCTTCGAGGTTCAGCTTGAGCGCTTCCGCTGAGTACAACGGCTTCGGTTTGGCCAAAATCACGACCGGCTCGACAGCCGGGGCGTTGTCCGCCTTCTTCTTTGGCGCTTCAACAACCTGATCATTCTGGTTAGCAAATCCGGTTGATTGCACGGACCCGGCTCGCCGGCCGCCACCCGTTGGCGGGATGGCTACGCCGTTGCCAAATCCCGTGCTGGCGACAGTTCCTCTCGCCCCGTTAGCTCCACCAGTACCGTTTCCATATCCAGGACCGCCGGGCAGGGCCGGATCCCCGAACTGTGCAATATTGGCACGCTTGTTCGGGTTACCCGGGCCAGGCAAGCCATTTGGGTCGCCAAATCCACCCGTCTGGACTTTGTCGAGCGGTTTGTCGATAGTCGCGGGTGCCGAGCTACCGCCGGTGATCATGCCGGTTTTCACCGGCTCGCGCGGCCGGGCGGGCTGGTTATTCGCCAGCTCCATCTTCAACGGCTGAAATGTCTCGTTCACCTTCGGAAGATCGGCTTCCACCTGCCGCAGCTTTGGCTTGGGCGGCACAATCCTCGGAGGGGCAAAGAACTTGACCACCTCTATTTTTGGAGCTGGCCGCTCGACCGGAGGAGGCGGCGGGTGAACCTTGACCTTCGCCACAGGGGGCTTGGGCGGAGGCGGAGCGGGAATATCCAGCGGCGGCCCCACTAATTCCGTCACCATAAACATGGCTCTCGGAATCATCTTCTGGGGAAACAGGAGCGGAACAATGACCAGGAACGCCGCCAAAGCAATTTGGACTACCAGACTGGTTCCCAGCGCGCTCAAGCGCGGCTTGGTATTGGGCAAAAGGTCAAAACGCGCGCTGACCGGTTTATTCCCAACCATAGCCTTCCAAGCCTCGGGATTCGTGCCGCCCGCCCCGCCGGTTCGAGGTCGGAGTCGAAGACTCCCCTGCGATAGTTGTTCTGCCGTCGTAGTCATGTCGTCACGTCGCCTATCTAAGTATTCCGAGCGCGCAGAGACAGCTGTCCGCCTTTGGAGATCACGAGCGAGGCTGGCGCTGCCGCGTGCGGTACAAATGTACTGGGACTGGCTGGGGGGCCGAATAGGACTTTTGTACTACTGTTTCCTAAGTGCCACCTGAGAGTTACCCGGCTGCGAAACCCGCCGTGGATGCGGCTGCAAGAGCGGTTTGAAGACAGTAGGACCATCGAGCGCTCGAACGAGATTCACTTACTGAGGGCTGGAGGGTGCTGCAAAGTGTAGCATTCAAGCCCTCGCCTGACAAGAACCGTATTTCTTGCGAAGGGTTGTTTTTCAAGCCTCCCCTCCACAGCGCGTTTCCCCGAAGCACAGCGTTTGACCTGGCCGGATCAGACTGGCGGGCGTGTCCTTCAGGGTCCTGAGGGGCGAGGAACCCACCGAATGGCCGGAGTCGCTGCTTGTATAGGTGAAATTTCGACCCAGACTTGTTCCCAATTGCCTTGCGTTTCAAGCTAGGATAATCCCGTCCCGATGCAGCCAATTGCCATCCACGCCGACCGCGCGCTCACCCCGTTCGAAGAGATTTCCGATGCCGTCGTCGTCATTCAGGGAAGCAAAATCTCCGATGTCGGCCAGCGGGGGAAAGTCGTGGTGCCGCGCGGTGCGCGTGAAATCGTCACCAGGGGAAAAACTGTTGTCCCCGGCTTTGTGGACGTCCATATCCACGGAGCGGGCGGCCGCGACGTGATGGAGGCTACACCCGAAGCGCTTGAAATCATCGCGGCAACGGTCGCGGGCCATGGCACCACTTCACTGGTGGCGACCACCGTGACTGCGAGCGAGATGCAAACCTGCCGCAGCGTCGCAGGTATCGCCCGTTTCATACTTGCCGCAGGATTGTCCCCAACGCGTGAGCTTACGGCTGAAATCGTCGGGATTCACTTCGAAGGCCCGTTCATCAGCCATGCCCGGCGAGGCGTGCATCCGGCCGAGTGGATTGCCGACCCTTCGCCCGCGCTGCTATCCAGGTTTCTTGATGAAGCCCGCGGCACGGGGCAAATCCTGACGCTCGCGCCGGAGCTGCCCGGCGCGCTGGAACTGATTGATGTCGCCCGCGAAGCTGGCTTAGTGGTGTCACTCGGACATACCAACGCGACCCACGACCAGGCCCAGGCGGCAATATTGGCGGGGGCGCGTCACGCCGCTCACGTATTCAACGCCATGCGTCCATTCTCTCACCGTGACGCTGGGGTGATCGGCGCCGTCTTGAATTCGCCCGATGTGAGCGCCGAACTGATCGCCGACGGGGTCCACGTGGACGCAGCGGCGATGCGTATGCTCCTGGATCTCAAAACCCCGGAGCGTGTGATTCTGGTCAGCGACGGCACATCAGCCACTGGAATGCCCGACGGGAAGTATCAGCTCGGAACGTTCGAAATGACCGTCTCGGGGGGAGTGTGCCGCAACTCGGAAGGCAAGCTTGCCGGAAGCACCCTCACGCTCGACCGCGCGCTGCGCAACATCGTTGCTCTGGGCGTCCCGCTGGCTTCAGCTCTCCGCATGGTGACCGCAAATCCCGCACGGCAAATCGGGCTTGGCACGCGCAAGGGCGTGCTCGCCGCAGGCGCGGACGCCGACCTCGTCTTCCTCGACGCCAATCTCGAAGTGTCAGGTGTGATGACCCGGGGCGTAGGTCTGGCCATGTTTGATTAAGCTTGCACAAGATTTCCTTCCTGGCGCAGGTTTGACAGGGGCAAGAGGCTAATCGGCAGCGTTACATATGGGAATTATATACTTCACTCCCTCACACGGTTTCGGCCAGAACAGGCTTCCCGTTTTTGATCACGATTCCGGGTAGCACATAGGCGGCGGCTCCAGCCAGTTTCTTCGCGGGGTTTGAGATTCCGAAAGTATGGGTACGACCACCCTGGCCCTGTGCGGCCTTACTACCCTCATACTTCCAGTCATCTGCTGTCAGGAAGACGACGTCCACGCGCCAGATAACGACCGGGTGACCCGGCTTAATCGATTCCGTGGTGTCCACGAGATAGCGCCAGACGACGTACCAACCGGGATGATTATAGTGCGACTGGATCGCCCAAGGCCGTGTGCTGCCCTTAGACTCCAAGGCTTGTTTCGGCGGCGGATTGAGCTTGCCATCTAACGACAAGTCTGGAAATCGCTGTTGAGCAACGTCCGGATGTTTGTGCTTCTTGTAGGGGCTGACCGCGTGTAATCCCTTTACTCCAAATATGCCGACGATGGCGCTAAAAACGTTCGCTTGCTCCAGATAAAGGTCAATGAGGTCAGCAGTCTGCGCTTCGACGTATTCGACCGCCTTCGCGATGTGAATTGGCTTCAGGTCTTTTGGTAGTGGCAAGCGCCCCCCCTGACTTTCCCTTAGCCAAGGCCGTCCCATTCGGCGTGAACCGAGCAAGCGCCGGAATCGCCTTCGTGGCGATAGAATAGTACGCTGAATCTTTCTCGATCCCAATGCTTGCATAGCCGACCGCCTCGGCAGCTGCGATGGTAGACCCAGCCCCCATAAAGGGATCAACGACTACGCCACAGCCCAATGGAAGTGCAGCGCGGACAAGCTGGCGCATGAAGGCTTGCGGCTTGAGCGACGGATGCGGCGCAATCTTACGTTCCTCGCTACGCGCTGGCGCTGACCTAATCACGTCTAGGAATGGGTTCTTGCCAGAAACGCGCCGCAAGCCGCCTGTCCCCCACTTCCGCAAATTGTCTTGAACCCGGCCCTCGCACTGTTTGCGGAACAATCCCCACGGCTCCCATCCGGAACGCGGCATAACCGATACATCGTGAAATTCTTCGTGCGCGTTTTTGGGACGATCTCCGCCGCGCAGAGTCTGTACTAGACGAATTATCTCCCCGCGCTTCTCGAATCCTGCATCCATCATGGAGATATAGACATATTGCGAAAGTAGTGGATTTGTTGCAATCATGACGTGACCGCCCGGCACAAGAACGCGCATCGCTTGTTTAGCGAACTTCACGAAGAACGAACGCAGCGCGGCAATGTCCGTCTCGTCCAACACAGTGAATCTTGGAAGCGGCCTTCGCTTGTGACCGTCAAATGATGGAGGAATGCGCCAGACCCCGCCGTGCCCGTTGCGCAGCTTCGCCTTCTCGACATCCGTATATTCCTTGAGCCCGTAGGGTGGATCGGTCACAATCGCATGGACTGAATTTTCTTCGCGCGTCGCAAGCCATGTGAAGGCATCGGCCAGATGGAGACTGTATAGCTCTTGACGTTGAACAGTGCTTCCAGCCTCCAGCTTGGCTTTCTTGGCAGCTTTTTTCTTAGGATCGCATTTGAGAACGAAACCCGCAATGCGGTCGAGCGCGCCAATATTAAGGCTCATCGCGATTCCCTCTTACTCTGTAAGTCCGCGATACGTGATGCGCGGCCCTATGGAAGCAGCTACTAGACTGGCTAACCACTCCAGAGTATGCCGCTTCACGTCGCCGTCGTTCAAGCGGAATGTAAATTCGTTGAAGTAGCGGGTAAGATGCTTTTGGCAGACGTGGCGGTAGATACCATGTAGGCCGCGCTTCATGGCCGCCCAAACGCTCTCAATACTGTTAGTGCTCACGCTCGACCGCGCGCTACGCAACATCGTTGCTCTGGGCGTCCCGCTGGCCTCAGCTCTCCGCATGGTGACCGCAAATCCCGCACGGCAAATCGGGCTTGGCTCGCGCAAGGGCGTGCTCGCTGCGGGTGCGGACGCCGACCTCGTCTTCCTCGATGCCAATCTCGAAGTCTCCGGTGTGATGACCCGTGGCGCAGGTCTGGCCATGTCGAATTGAGTTTGCACAGGTTTTTATCCCCCGGCTCCGGCTTGCCAGGGGCGCAAGGCTTGTTTCGCGGGCGTTACTTGTTGAGCTGGATGTTCAGTTCAGAAGACATCTGGTAAGGATCAAAGGGGCTGCAGGCGAAATACCGCTCGCCAACCTTGATAGTCGGCACTTTCCGGAGTCCGTCGTTCACTTGCAGGACGAGTTCCTCGGCGTCGGGCTCCTCGTCGATATTCACTTCCGAGAAGTCAACACCGCGTTCCTTTAGAAATTGCTTGGCGCGGCGGCAATCCACGCACCAGGTCGTACAGTAAATCGTTATGTCTTCCATATATTGCGGCGGGCTCCATGTAGAGCCCACACCCGGCAGGATTTGATGTTACCGCGCCCCGGAGCGATTCCGGGGGGGATTTAGGATGCCGCGTGACCCGAACCGGCAACACAGGTGCGGACTCTACTTGTTTACCCCCAGACCCGAGGGGGAGCCCGCGAGAATAGAAGGCACGCCGGCTTTCGCGGCCACTCGCAACCGCACTTGAGCGCGCTCCAGCGCCTCTTCTGCGCGTTTCCAATCCACGTTGGGGTCATTAGGCGTTGCGAGGCGCTTCCGGGCGCGGTCGCCAGCGGCTTGCGCGCGAGGCACGTCGATCTCTTCCGCGCGCTCTGCGCGGTCCGCGAGTACGATGACGCGATCGCCCAGGACTTCCACGACCCCGCCCATCGCCGTAAGCGAATACACGCGGTTGCCGGCGTGGTAGCTAAGTTCGCCGATTCCAATCTCTGCGAGCAGCGGAGTGTGTCCGGGGAGTACGCCAATGTATCCGCCCCGCACAGGGATCTGCGCCTCGTTCACCGTTTCGCGCACTACGAGCCGAACCGGCGTGACTACTTCGAGTGTGAGTGTGTCGGAAGCCATGTCTTATCGTGTCCCGTGGCTTGTGATTCGTGAATTGTGATTCGTAAGTCGTGTCCCAAATACAGCGGCAATCCGTGTCGTCAGGTTTTCACGAATCACGAGTTACGAACCACGAATCACGTCCCTACGCCGTCGCCGCCATCTTTTCCGCCTTCTCCCGTACTTCTTCGATTGTGCCGACCATGTAGAACGCCTGTTCGGGCAAATCGTCGTGCTTGCCTTCGACGATTTCCTTGAATCCGCGCACGTTGTCGGCGATCTTCACGTACTTGCCATCGAGACCTGTGAACTGCTGCGCGACGAACATGGGTTGCGAGAGGAATTTCTCGATTTTTCGGGCGCGCGCCACGGCCTGCTTGTCTTCATCCGAGAGTTCTTCGATGCCGAGAATCGCGATGATGTCCTGGAGGTCCTTGTAGCGCTGCAATACGCCCTTTACGGCGCGCGCCACGTTGTAGTGCTCCTCGCCGACGATGCGCGGGTCGAGAATGCGCGAATAGCTGGCCAGCGGGTCGACCGCCGGATAAATGCCGCGCTCGACAATCTGCCGGCTCAGGTTTGTGGTCGCATCGAGGTGCGAGAAGGTTGCCGCCGGCGCCGGGTCCGTATAGTCATCGGCAGGCACGTAAATCGCCTGCACCGAAGTAATCGATCCGTGCTTGGTGGAAGTGATGCGTTCCTGCAACTCGCCGATTTCCGTGTTCAGGTTCGGCTGGTATCCCACCGCCGAAGGCATGCGGCCCAGCAAAGCGGACACTTCCGAGCCCGCTTGCACGAACCGGAAAATGTTGTCGATGAACAGCAGCACGTCCAGCCCTTCTTCATCGCGGAAATATTCCGCGACGGTCAGGCCGGTCAATCCAACGCGCAGGCGCGCGCCGGGCGGTTCCGTCATCTGCCCGTAGATCAAAGCCGCGCGCGATTTTTCCGAGTTGCCGGGCACCACGACGCCTGATTCCTGCATTTCGAGCCAGAGATCGTTGCCCTCGCGCGTGCGTTCGCCCACACCGGCAAAGACCGACACGCCGCCGTGCTTCATCGCGACGTTATGGATCAATTCTTGAATGATGACCGTTTTCCCTACACCCGCGCCGCCGAAGAGGCCAATCTTGCCGCCCTTCAGGTACGGTTCGAACAGGTCAACAACCTTGATGCCCGTCTCAAACATTTCCAGGGTCGTGGACTGGTCCTCGAGTGACGGAGCCGGCCGGTGAATCGGGTAGCGCTTTTCCGTTTGGATCGGCCCCAGGCCATCCACGGGTTCGCCAAGCACGTTCATCACGCGCCCCAGAGCCGCGCGGCCGACCGGAACCGCAATGGGTCCCCCCAGGTCGACCGCCTTCATTCCGCGCACGACACCTTCCGTCGCCGTCATCGCCACTGTTCGAACGCGGCCTTCGCCCAGGTGCTGAGCGACTTCCGCGACGATCTTGATGGGCTCCGGACCCTCGAATCCTTCGCTAGTGATCTGCACCGCGTTATGAATCTCCGGCAGGCGATGCTCGGGAAATTGCACGTCGATAACCGGGCCAATGACTTGAACGACGTGCCCGATGTTTCCTGTCTCATGTTGCGCCATCTGTGGCTCCTTGA
>JBGPXQ010000055.1:0-10863 GCA_041492805.1 Terriglobia bacterium
ATAATAACTTCGTCTCCTGCACCGAGCAGCGAGCAGAATGCGTTGAAAATGGCATGCTTGCCGCCCACCGACACGATGCACTCCGGCACCGTATAGGACGAGCCAAACTGCGCCGTGTGCCACTTGCAGATGGCTTCACGCAGCGGGCCGATCCCTGCCGTCGGGGTGTATTTCGTGCGGCCTTCCTTCAATGCGCGGATAGCCGCCTGCTGGATGTGCTCCGGCGTGGGGAAATCCGGTTCGCCGGGGCCAAAATCGGCAAGATCAGCCCCCTGCGCGCGGAGGCGTTCGGCCGCCGCCAGTACGGCGGCAGTCGGTGAGATCGAAATGCGATTTACACGATCGGCAAGTTGCACGGGTCAAGACTCCTTATTCCGGCGAGCTCCAAGTCGCCGACGCGCCAAAGCCAGCGCTATGGCGACGGCGCGTAGAGCCCGCGCCCGAAGGATTCATAGAACTTTGGTGCGGAGGCGCTGCTCCACCGCCGCTGGCACCAGACCAGTCATCGGTCCGCCCAATTGTGCGATTTCCCGCACCAGGCGCGAACTCAGGTAGCTGTAAGCAAGGGCAGGCATCATGAAAACAGTCTCGAGATTCGGATTGAGCTTGCGATTCATCATGGCCATCTGCAACTCGTATTCGTAATCGGAAATTGCCCGGATACCGCGCAGAATCACGTTGGCGCCGCGGAGTTGCGCGTACTCCACCAGGAGCCCGCTGAAAACATCCACTTCGACGTTGGGCCACGGCCGCGTGACTTCGCGCAGCATCTCCACCCGTTCATCGAGCGTGAACAACGGCTCCTTGTCGAAGTTGCGCAGGACGCTGACGGTGAGCCGCTCAAAAATTTTAGCGCCGCGCTCAATCAGGTCGAGGTGGCCGTTTGTTACTGGATCGAACGACCCCGGATAAATGGCCAGGACATTCTTCATCGTATCCTCTGCCTTCCACTGAGCATTGTAACGAAAATTGACGCGGATTACGCAAGGGAATTGGCGTCGCCCCGGCTTGTGTTTGGATCTTTTTCTTTGGGAGAACTCGCCGGAGGAAATCGGGAGATTTTGCGCTCTTGAGTAGGCTAGAATCCAAGTTATTTCACGGGAAGCGCTTGAGGAGCTATGAAAACCATTCGCCTCGGTTGGGTCGTCGCGTTACTCCTTTGCTCGCAACCTGCCGCATTTGTCCAAGCCGCGACACAACAGCCCCACGCGAATCAGACTCCCGAAAATGTGGCATCGTCCGCTTTTCAGCCACTCGATCGTTGGAAGGCGGCGGTGGTTTCAGGTGACAAGTCGGCCCTCACGGCCTTCTACACGACATCCCCGGCAGCAAAGGCGAAGACCCCTCAGGGGGACACGCAGGATCCTGCCGAGGAGCCGGCGTTCTGGTCTTCGCTGCGGCCCGCGGGACTTAGCCGCTTCGACCTCAAGGTTCTCGAAGTGAAGAACCTGCAGCCGGGCGTCAAGGCCTTTGTCCTCCGGTATGAAGTGAAGCTTCAGACGCGCGCCGGGGAGAAATCTGGGCTTATTTCTGGATCTCAGGTGTGGGTGCAACAGAGCGGCGAGTGGCGGATTGTGTCTACACAGAGGAGCGACCTGACCGAGAGCGTGCCCAGGCGCCTGCCCGAACCAGCAAGACCCAATACGCAGTTATATCCCGCCCCGGAAGAGGCGCCCGTTGAGATTGCGGCGGCACTCGCTGCCGGCGCAAAGGACCACAAACGCGTCATCCTGGTATTTGGCGGGAATTGGTGTTACGACTGCCACGTTCTGGACGCTACTTTCCGCTCGAAGCAATTCGCGCCGCTGGTCAATGGGAACTATCACGTGGTCCACGTCAATGTAGGGGACTATGACAAGAACCTGGATCTCGCAAAGAAATACGAAATCCCGCTCGAAAAGGGCGTCCCAAGTTTGGCCATCCTCGATCCGAGCGGCAAACTCGTCGTGAGCCAGAAGAAGGGGGAATTCGAATCCACCACCCGGATCGGCCCGGAGGACATCGTCACGTTCCTGAAGCAATGGAAACCGCACCCCAAAGGTTCATGAACCCCAAAGCTCCGTTTGAGACTCTATTTATCAACTTGGACGTGGAGACCCGTGGCACGTGCTCGGGTGCGGGCTCTACGCGCCGTCGCCATAGCGCTGGCTTTGGCGCGTCGGCGACTTGGAGCCCGCCGGAGTAAGGTTAAGAGTTCGGTTAAAAAAGTCACCCAACGAAAGCACTTGGGCATATAATCCTCGGAATTGACAGGTCAGGAAGAAATGAAAATTCCGGGCGGTGCCAATTTCAAGCGTTCAATTGTAGAGCACAGATTCTGAATCCGTGCCAGAACATCGTGAGTGACTCACCAAGAGGAGGTGACAAATGGTATTCACGAGTGTGAGATCAAGAATCGCGGTTGTCATCGCAGCCGCCGTGGTGCTTGCCTTCAGCCAGTTTGCCGGTGCCAAAGAAAACAATAGCACCCTCCAGGGCGTCGTGAAGGACTCTTCCGGGAAACCTGTCACCGGGGCCTTCGTGAAATTGAGGAATAAAGAACGACATCTCACTTTCCTGGTGATCGCTCAGGCGCAAGGGCAATACTCAGCGAGCAATCTTCCCGCCGGCCAATATGTGGTCCAAGGAATTGGGGGCGGATATCAGAGCAACGTTTCCGCGCCGGTTGACGTAGCAGAGGGCAAGACTGCGAAACTGGATTTGTCGCTCGCCACCAAGCAGGGGCCCATGCTCCCGCGAGCCTGGCCGATGAAGACTCCCGAAGCGCTGATGGTCACGCTCTCGAAAGATTTGCCCGAAGGAGACGGCAAAAAACTCGTCGCGGCGCGCTGCACGACCTGCCATAACACGGAGCGATTCATAGGCTTCCACATGCCGCGCGATCGCTGGGCGTTCACCGTGCGCAGGATGCGCGGCCGTATGCGAACCGCAAAAATCCGGGACCTGACCGCAGACGAAGCAAAGCTCGCGATTGACTACCTTTCAACCAACTTCCCTCCGACGCGCCCGGTGGACCTCAACGATCGCCTGCCCCGTACCCTGCTGCAAGGAAAAGCCCTGTACTACCGGGCCGTCCAATATGACATCTCGGACACCAATGTCGGCGCGGAGCCGCACGACGTCGCCGTGGATCCCCACGGGAACGGATGGGTCAGCCAGCGGACGGGCAAGCTGGGCCGCCTTGATCCCAAAACGCTCGAATACACAGAAGTTTCCATTCCAGCCGGCGTCGCCGCCGACGACGGCCAGGTGCTGGGCAACCTCCAGATCGACGCCAAGGGACAGTTGTGGGTTCCGGACGGGCCCAACTACCGTTGGCTGGATTACGACATCAACACAGGGAAATTCACGACGTACGATTGGCCCAAGGACAATCGCGCCGATGCCGGTGGGAATTCGATGCTCGTTCACCCGAATGGCTCCATCTGGGAGACGGCCGGAAACCAGGTGCGAATGCTCAACACGGCAACGAAGGAATTCAAGTTCTTTGACACGCCTTCTTACGTTGCCACGCAGGAGCCGACAGGCGCCTACGGGATCACTTATGCCGGCGATGGAGCCGTATGGTGGGCGGAGGACCTGGCCGACCGCATGGTGAGGGTCGACCCGGTTACAGGCAAAATCGAGGAGTTCAAGATCCCCTTCGACGGCGTTGCCTACCCGCGCCGCATGAGCCACGATGGCCGTGGCGACGTCTGGGTCGGGCTTTGGAACGCGGGACTGCTGATGAAGCTCGATTACGAAACCAAGCAAATGACGTTCTTCGCTCCGCCCACGGAAACACCTGGCACGTATTCGGTGAGCGTGGACAGAAAAAACAATCTCATTTGGGTGAGCGAGCAGCTGGCGGACAAGATTGCTCGATTCAATCCCAAGACCGGGGAGTGGGTGGAATTCCCCCTACCCGATTCAGAATCGGATCCGAGAAGGATTGAAGTGGATCAAAATAATCCCAATCGCGTCTGGTGGAGCGGGAATCTCGCGGCCCGCATGGGATTCATAGAAGTCCTCAGCGGCAATTGAGGTACAGGCAGCAATGATTCCACCGGCTAGATCGTGGGCTGAATCCGAAATGGGCATGGCCCAACAGTGAGAAACGAAAAGGATTTTTCGATTTACAAGCTTTGGAGCGAGAAGCAGTAGTATTCCACTCAACCCAACATATCTGGAGACGTCACAGTGAAAACTAAGACGATGAATAGGGTGTTGGCCGTTTTGTCGGTCATGGCCGGCCTAATCCTGTCTGCTGGCCCAACGTTCGCACACCACTCGCAGGCGGTGTATGACGAGGACCGATTGGTCGCCATAAAGGGGACTGTGACAAAGTTCGAGTGGATCAATCCTCATATCCTGGTCCGTTTGGAAGTGAAGGACGACAAGGGCAACGCCGAGGAGTGGGTAGCGTTTAGTGGCTCTCCGGCCATGCAGAGCAGAGAAGCTGGCTGGACTTCGGAGCAATTTAGGCCAGGGGAAGAGATTACGATTCAAGGCTTTCCGCAGAAAGACGGCAGGAAGATCATGCTTGGGGCGAAGCACTTTCGGGCTAACGGCGAAGAGATCCCGGAATCCTTGGCGGAAAAGCGAATCTTCCAGGGTTATTTGGACCGCCGCGCTAAAGAAGATGGAAAGAAATAAGAATAGTCACTGTGAATAAATGGAAGGGGGAGGGCCTTAAAATGAGAAATCGCCTGATGAGTTCTATTTTCGTGTTGGTGATGGCGGGCCTCACCCATTCCCTCGTGGTAAACGCCCAGACCGCCGCGAAGTCCGGAGGAGCATCAGGGAACGCCGCTGTGCCACGCACGGCGGACGGAAAGCCGGACCTGTCTGGTTTCTGGACGACCCCCACTGGTCCTGGGGAAGCGGAGAGCATTGCTAAGGTTTATGGCAAGCCTCTGCAGCTTGGACGATCGCACGATCCATGGTTCTTGACGCCCTGGGCGCAGGCCCAATATGACTATAACCAGGACCCAACACAAGGGGTCAATGCTCACGGCGCACGACTCGAATTGAATCCTCGTTATGCCCACTGTATTCCTCTCGGCCTGCCGCAGCAGATCGCCGGCACCGACGTTTTGTCTCCCTTCGAGATCCTTCAAACGCCTCGCAAGGTCACCATCCTTTACGAACATGACAACGTCATTCGGCAAATCTTCACAGATGGGCGGGAACATCCCAAACCGCTCGAGGTCACGTGGTCCGGGCATTCGATTGGCCATTGGGAGGGCGACACGCTTGTCGTGGACACGGTCGGGATGCGCGACGAAACCTGGCTCGATAACGACGGCCATGTGCATAGCGACCAACTGCATATCGTGGAGCGCATACACCGCGTGGACCATGACACTCTACAGACCGACATGACGCTCGAGGATTCGAAAGCCCTTGCCAAGCCCTGGACGCAACACATATTCCATAAGTTGCGGCCGGACTGGGACCTTCGCGAAGAAATCCGATGTACCGAAAATGTCAAGAGGGGTGTTTACACCGGGGAATATGAAGGCCAGTAACCTTCACCTGCCAGAATGCCGCATGATCCCCGTCAGTCGCATCCCAGCACGCAACCATTGGGTCCCGCTTTTATCCCGCTCACACGCGTTTAGCCTCATTTCAATGCGCCTCGTTTGACTAATACGACCAATACGGTCGTAATATAAGATGTTGGCTTCATGGGACTTGAGAGCAACGGCTCTACTTGACATCAGGGGCGGCTACGGTTAGAATTCAATTGCGACTGATCTGGTCGCATATGAGGAATGTTGAAACTATCAAAGAAGGCCGATTACGCACTGATTGCCGTCCGGCACTTGGCCGCGCACGGTGCGGAGCACTCACATAGTGCCGCTGACATCGCTGAGGCCTACGGTATTTCGCCGCAACTATTGGCGAAGGTGCTGCAGCGGCTGGCAAAGCACGGATTGCTCACTGCACGGCATGGTTCGAACGGGGGATATCAACTGGCGCGGCACCCGAAGAATATTTCGGCGCTTGAGGTCATCAGCGCTGTGGACGGGCCGCTGATGATCACATCCTGCACGACGAACCACGGAACCTGCGATCAAAGTATGACGTGCACGGTGCGTGAGCCGCTTCGGAAAGTGAACGAAAGCATTTTGCAGGTATTGCGATCGGTTTCGATATCGCAGATGACCGAGGATTCGCCCGAGGCCGAACTGGTCGGGCTGCCAAGCTAGTTGAAGGAACTGTTTTCAGGGGATTGAAGAACTCGGGTCTGGGCTCCACTTGGAGCCCGGCAGAATAGAGACGGGAGAAGCAAGCATGGCTATCAAACTGCCGATCTACATGGATTACCACGCCACCACACCGGTGGATCCGCGCGTGGTCGAAACGATGCTGCCGTACTTCCACGATAAATTCGGCAACGCCGCCAGCCGCAACCACTCGTTCGGCTGGACGGCTGAGGAAGCGGTCGAAAACGCGCGCGCGCAGATCGCCCGGCTGATTAATGCTACGCCGAAGGAAATCATCTTCACGAGCGGCGCCACCGAATCGAATAACCTGGCCCTCAAGGGCGCCGCGGAAATGTATCGCGAGAAGGGCAACCACATCATCACGCAGGTGATCGAGCACAAAGCGGTGCTCGATACCTGTAAGCGTTTGGAAAAGTACGGGTACGAAGTCACCTATTTGCCCGTCGGCAAGGATGGCCGCATCGATCTCGACGACCTGCGCCGCGCCATCACGTCAAAGACGATCCTCATCTCGATCATGTACGCGAACAACGAGATCGGCGTGATTCAGCCGATTCAGGAAATCGGCAAGATTGCCAAGGAAAAGGGCATTTTGTTCCACACCGACGGCGTGCAGGCGCTGGGCAAAATTCCGGTGGATGTGCAGCGAGACAATATCGACATGATCTCGCTGACCGCGCACAAGCTCTACGGCCCGAAAGGCTGCGGCGCGCTCTACGTGCGGCGGCGCAATCCGCGCGTGCAGCTTTCGGCGCAGATCGACGGCGGCGGACACGAGCGCGGGATGCGCTCGGGCACGCTCAACGTGCCGGGAATCGTAGGTTTCGGCAAGGCGGCTGAGCTGTGCCAGAACGAAATGGCGGAGGAAAGTGTTCGCCTGCGCGGAATGCGCGACCGGCTGAAGGAAGGCCTGTTCGCAAAGCTCGACGAGCTCTATATCAATGGCTCGATGACGCACCGCCTGCCGCACAACATCAACATCAGCTTCGCGTTCGTCGAAGGCGAATCGCTGCTTATGGGGATCAACGACGTCGCCGTATCGAGCGGCTCGGCGTGCACGTCGGCAACTCTCGAACCAAGTTATGTGCTCAAGGCGCTGGGAGTCGGCGAGGACCTGGCGCACACCTCGATCCGCTTCGGCCTGGGCCGCTTTAACACCCAGGAGGAAGTGGATTACGTCACCAACCGTGTTGTCGAAGTCGTGCAGCGGCTCCGCGAGCTGTCGCCGCTCTATGAAATGGCCAAAGAAGGCATCGATCTCAGCAAGATGAACTGGAAGGCGACAGCAGAGCACTAAGAACGGGTGCGGGCTCTACTTTTACGCTGAACGCTTCAAGTGAAGCGTGGAGCCCACCGGTAAAATTATTCGTCAGAATATCGAAGGGGGAATGACATGGCGTATTCCGATAAGGTGGTTGATCACTACGAACATCCGCGCAACGTCGGCACCTTGCCCAAGGACGACCCGAACGTGGGTACCGGCCTGGTAGGCGCGCCCGAATGCGGCGACGTGATGCGGCTGCAGATGAAAATCAATCCCGTGACGCAAATCATCGAAGAGGCGAAGTTCAAGACCTTCGGCTGCGGCTCGGCGATTGCCAGCTCCTCGCTGGCGACAGAATGGGTCAAGGGCAAGACCGTTGAAGAAGCGCTCAGCATCTCGAACACGGACATCGTGCGCGAGTTGAGCCTTCCACCAGTGAAGATTCACTGCTCGGTGCTGGCCGAAGATGCCATCAAGGCTGCGATCGAAGACTGGAAAAAGAAGAAGGAAGTCAGCACGCCCGCGGCGAACGCGACTGTCGGAGACTAACCACGCAGACGTGGGTAGAACCAGGCTTTTGCTTGAGATTTTGCGCCGAAGGCGGCGCTTGAGGTGTTTTTGGAAACTGCAACGATTCACGTGACGGAGAAGGCGGCTACCAAGATTCAGGAGCTGCTCGCCAAGGAAGGCGTGCCTGCGGAAACCGGTGGGCTGCGCGTTGGCGTGCAGGGGGGCGGCTGCTCGGGACTCACTTACGCGATGCGTCTGGATACGCAGGCGCGAGACCGCGACAAAGTCATCGAAGAAAACGGCGCGCGCTTGTTCGTGGACCCGAAGAGCTACCTCTACCTCCACGAAACCACGCTCGATTATCAGGAAGACCTGATGCGGCGCGGCTTCGTGTTCCAGAATCCGCAGGCGACCCGCAGTTGCGGCTGCGGCAGTTCGTTCACGGCATAACGCCGGGCTCACTCTCAGGGCGGGCGCGGGCTGCACTTGTAGTCCGCTGAGAAGATACGGCAGGCGCTTCATCTCGAAATGAGAGGAACGTTTGGTTGGCCGGGACGTGGAGCCCGCCAGCCATTTTTTTTGCTCCACACGACGGATTTTAGACCATGAGCGCACCATCCATCACTGCCGCAACATCCGCGACCTGCTGGAGCTGTAACGCGGCGACCGGCGGCGCGCACTTCTGCCCCGCTTGCGGAAAGATTCAGCCGCTGCCGCGCGGCGCCGATTACTTCGCATTTTTCGGCTTGCCGCAGAAACTCACGCTCGACTTGGCGGATCTCGAACAGCGATTTCACTCTCTCTCCTGGAAGCTGCATCCCGATAATTTCGTACGCGCCTCGGAGGACGAGCGGCAACTTTCCCTGGACCGCTCTTCGCAATTGAATGACGCCTATCGAACGCTGCGCGATCCGGTGGCCCGCGTCGAATATCTGCTCGGTCACGCGAGCATGCGCAAGGAAGGCCAGAAGAAACAGCAGGCGCCGCCCGAATTGCTCGAGGAAGTATTTGAGCTGAATGAATCGCTTGACGAGCTGCGCGACGCGAAGCAGTCCGGCGGGAGCGCATCAGAAATGGCCGGGCTGCGAACGAAGCTCGAAGCAGCGCAACATAAATTTGAATCCTTGCTCGTCGATGTGGACCAGGAACTCGTGCGCGTCTCATCCGAATGGGACCGCGCGCTCGATTCTGGCGCGGACGACGCGGCGAAGAAAAACCTGATGGAGAAGATGAATGAAGTTTTGAACCGCCGTTCGTATATCAGAAATCTGGTGAACGGCGTGCGCCAGGAGTTGGCTGGAACGTGACCGGTGACTAGTGATTCGTAATTTGTGGAACTCGTAGAGTGGGTGCCACGAATCACGATTCACAAATCACGAATCACCCTTTATCCATGGGCGCAGGCCCATGGTGAGGGAATCACCAGTCACTAGTCACCGGTCACCAGTCACACTCTCAGGGGGGAACAGCACCGCATGGCCCGCACCGTCGGCATTGATCTCGGCACAACCTACAGTCTGATCGCTTACCAGGACAAGCGCGAAGGCCGGCCGAAGTGTATCCCGGGTCCGTATGGCACGCCACTATGCCCTTCGGTCGTCAGCGTGGACGCGGACGGCTCGATCGTTGTCGGCGAACCCGCGCGGCGCCGTTTGCTGACACAGCCGGAACGCACGATCTATTCGGTGAAGCGCCTGATGGGGCGCGGCCCTGCCGACGTGCAGGACGAGCTGAAAATTTTCCCGTTCCGCATCGACCCGGCAAGCGCCCATGTGATCCGCGTGCGTCTGGGCGACCGCGTATTCACGCCGCCCGAAATTTCCGCGTTCATTCTGCGTGAGCTGAAAAGCTGGGCCGATGAATATTTTCAAGATGTGGTGGACCGCGCGGTAATCACCGTGCCGGCCTATTTTAACGACGCGCAGCGTCAGGCCACTCGTGATGCCGGGCGCCTGGCGGGACTTGAGGTCCTGCGTCTGGTGAATGAACCGACCGCGGCGGCGCTGGCCTACGGCCTGCACGAGAAAAAACGCGGCCGCGTCGCCGTGTACGATTTTGGCGGCGGCACGTTCGACATTTCGATTCTCAAGCTGATCTCGACCACCGACGGCGATATATACCAGGTGCTTTCGACCAACGGCGACACGCATCTGGGCGGGGACGACATCGACAACGCGTTGCAGAGCGTGGCGCGCGAGGAAATCCGCGCGCAGAGCATGGACCTTGCCGGACACCCTGAAGCCGTGCAGGAGCTGCGCAAAGCGCTGATCGCCGCCAAGCATGAGCTCTCCGAGGCGAACAAGACAACCGTCAAATTCCCGCTACCCGATGGCGGCGTGTATTTCCGTGAAATTACGCGCGCTGAATACGACCGGTGGATTCACCCGATCGTGAACCGCACGATGGCTCCGGTGCGGCAGGCCCTGGCGGATGCGAAACTCACGCCCGGGGAAATTGAGGAAGTCGTGCTGGTCGGCGGCTCGACGCGGGTGCCGCTGGTGCGGCGCACGGTCGAAGAGTTTTTCGGACGTCAACCGCACACGGAACTGAACCCCGACGAAGTCGTGGCGTTGGGCGCCGCCGTACAGGCGGACATCCTAGAAGGCGGCGTGAAAGACATGCTGCTGCTCGACGTCACGCCGCTGTCGCTCGGCATTGAGACGATGGGCGGCGTGGTGGCGAAAATCATTCCGCGGAATTCGACGATTCCCGCGAGCGCGCAGGAGATGTTCACGACCGGAGTGGAGAATCAAACAGGGATCGACATTCACGTGCTCCAGGGCGAGCGCGAACTGGCGAAGGAGTGCCGGTCTCTGGCGAGATTTCAGTTGAAAGTTCCGCCGGGCCCCGCGGGCCTCGCGCGGATCGAAGTGAAAT
>JBGPXQ010000083.1:0-9076 GCA_041492805.1 Terriglobia bacterium
CTCGATGGAGAAATGACGCTGACGCAGGGCGGTTCGGCGCACACATATGTCGCGGGTGAGCGTTGCGACGTCCCCGGCGGCGCGGTGCATTCCGCTCGGATGGGGCCGCGTGGCTGCCGCTACCTTATCGGTGAGAAATAGGATTCAGGAATCGCCGGAAATTCGGGCTAGGTATTCTTCACGAGTGCGCGGTCCAGAAGCTCGATGACGTGCACAACTTCCTGCCCCGTGGAGTGAATTTCCGTCCCCGCGCGCATTTGTAACAGGCAGCCCGGATTTGCGGTAACGATAACGGGAGCACCTGTTGCGCGCGCGTGTTTCATCTTTTCCGCCAGAATATCGAGCGAGGTTTGTGTCTCGGTGACGTTGTAGGAGCCTGCGGAGCCGCAGCAATAATCGGCCATAGCCATTTCGACCAATTCCACACCGGGGATGGCGCGCATCAGCTTGCGCGGAGCTTCACGGATTTTCTGCCCGTGCAGGAGATGGCAGGAATCCTGATATGTAACGCGGAGCGGCAGGCTTGTCAGAGGCGCGCTCAGCCCCAGGTCGGCGAGAAACTCGGTGACGTCCCGCATCTTTTTCCGAAACTCGTGCGCCTTGGCATGCTCCTCGGCGTCGTCCGCGAAAAGCTGGTCGTATTCCTTGAGAGTCGAACCACAGCCCGCGGCGTTCGTGATGACGGCATCGAAATCATCGCGCAGGAAGACGTCGAGGTTGGTGCGCGCCAACGACCGGGCCGCGTCGCGCACCCCCGCATGTGCGGCGAGCGCGCCGCAGCAAGTTTGTCCCGCAGGAACAACGACTTCGCAGCCATTCGCCGTGAGCACGCGGATCGTGGCGTCATGCAACGCGGAAAAGCTGACTTGGGCGACGCAACCGGCGAACAGGGCCACGCGTGCGCGGCGCGGACCCACGGCCGGGTGCGTGCGGCCAAGCTGCGAAAAGAAAAACTTGCGATCGATCGGCGGTAGAAGGCGCTCGCGTTCCGCCAGCCCTAGAAGGTGGAGCATGCGAGTCGCGCGGACGAGCGATTGCAGTCCCGAGCGCTGATAAATGCGCAGAGCGCGCGCGACGATTGCGATGCGGTTCGGATAGGGAAGCAGGCGGCGAAACACAAAATCCCGCGCGAGGCGCGAGAATAAAGGCCGCCGGTAATTCTGATCGATCTGGGCGCGAGCGGCTTCAACCAGTTTGCCGTACTCGACGCCGGAGGGGCATGCGGTCTCACACGCGCGGCAATCCAGGCATTGATCGATATGCTTGACGAAGGTTTCGCCGAGCGCGAGCCGGCCCTGGTCGACCAGCACCATCTGACGGATTCGTCCGCGAGGCGAATCGGCTTCGAGACCCCAGAGTTTATACGTCGGGCAGTGGTTCAAGCACAGGCCGCAATGAACGCACCGCGCATAGTCGTCGTAAGACGGTTTGTCTGCGCCCGAAAATCCGCTCACCTGCGCGGACCCTGCAGCGTGTTCCGTGCTCGTCAGTATCTCGGTCATCGGATCAGATTCCACCCGCGAAGCGGCCTGGGCTCAAAACGTTTTGCGGATCGAAAACATTTTTCACGCGTTGCATGAGCGCGAAATCCTGCCTTGGAGGACCCCAAACGCCGCCTGCAGCGCGTTTCACTTCGGCTGGACACCACTCCAGCATCGCCGAAGCTCCGACTTCGGATTTGGCGCACGCTTGGAACACTTCGCTGTAAGTGTTCGCCAGAGCGGCAGCCGCTGCGTTGCCCTTCTCCGGCAAAAACGCTGCGTAAACAAGCCCAGATGCGCGCGTGAGCGCCACGAAATCAAGGTTGTTTTGTGCAGCCAGTTGACTAAGCCGTCCGAGCAGGGCCGGCATTGCACTGGGCAGGACGCTGATGCGAAAAATCGCTGCGGACGGCGCGGCCTCCAGAACCAAACGCGGAAACTCGCGGATGCGGGCCAGTACGGAAGAATTTTCCGTATCACTGAGCGGCACCAACTCGGCGGCGTTCGCAGCGCTTGCCATGTGGCCAAGTTCCCGTGCATGGCGATCCACGACAGAGGGTTGACCAGCCGCTGTGATGACGACGGACCACAACTGCGGCGCGATCCGCGCGGGCGCTTCCGCCGAAAATAGGAGATGAGCGGCGCCAGGATCCGCGACCTCCACAATCTGCGGCGTAAGAACGGATTGCGCGACGGCACGACAGAAGCCAAACGCGGACTCTGCGTCAGAGAAAGACGCGACAAACGTCCCTTGCGCTGGAAGCAGAGGGAACGTGCGGAAATTCACGCGCGTGATGACCGCGAGCGTTCCCAGCGATCCGATCAGCAGTTTATGCAAATCGTAGCCCGTCACATTTTTTACGACGCGCCCGCCGCTTTTCGATGCCACGCCCTCGCCGGTCACAAATTCCATGCCGAGGCAGAAGTCTCGCACTCCGCCGTAGGAATGGCGCAGCGGCGAGCTGGAGTTTGCGGCGACGATGCCACCGACGGTCGTGCGGTCGGCGAAGGGTACCGCGAGCGGAAGAAATTGTTTCCGTTCCGCAAGGACGCGCAACAAATCCTCGATCCGCACGCCCGGCTCGACTCCGAGAGTGAGGTCGCGCGGATCGTAGGCAAGGACTCGATTCATGCGCGAGAGATCGAGCGCGACGTCGTAGCGCTCGGGTGGCGAGCCGATGCCAAGCTTTGTGCAGCCGCCGCAGGGAACCACGGCGAGTCTTTCTGTGGCGGCGAAACGGATGATTTCGGCGATCTGAGCCACTTCCGTAGGCTGAACGACGGCTGAGGGGCGCAGGTCGTCCACTTGGCGCGCACTGAGCTCGGCAGAGTCAGTGAGAACGTGAGCGCCGCCCACGATTTCCTCTAGTCGCGTAAGTGAGACTTGCACGGGACGGCTCATGCAGGAATTGTCGTGGAAACCGGCATCGGTTGCACGCGGATTTCTCCGCAGGCTTTGCCCAGCGGAAGCACTTTGCCGGGATTCAATCGCCCGGCGGGATTGAACGCTGCGCGGATGCGCTGCATCAGGGTGAGATCATCCGGTGTGAACATCAGCGGCATAAGCTCATTTTTTTCCATGCCGACGCCGTGCTCGCCAGTGAGCGCTCCGCCGACCGCAACGCAATGCTTCATGATTTCCATACCCGCTGCGACAACACGCTGGAATTGCGCGGGGTCGCGTTCGTCGAACAGAATGAGTGGATGAAGGTTGCCATCGCCGGCGTGGAAAATGTTGCCGATTTGCAAACTATATTTGCGGCTGACTTCCTCGATGCACCGCAGAGTTTCAGGGAGGCGCGTGCGCGGGATAACGCCGTCTTGAACATAGTACATGGGCGAGAGACGCCCGAGAGCGCCGAAGGCGTTCTTCCGGCCCTTCCACAGGAGATCGCGCTCGCGGTCATCGCGCGCGACGCGCACTTCCCGCGCGTGATGCAGGCGGCAAACCTCGGTGATCTCGGCGGCCTGCGCTTCGACGGCTTCGGTGAGCCCTTCCACTTCGAGCAGCAGCACTGCGGCGCAGTCTTTGGGAAAGCCGGCGTGGACGAAGTCCTCGACAGCGCGAAGCGTAAATCCGTCGAGCATTTCGCACGCGGCGGGCGTGATCGCGCGCACCGTGATATCGACAACAGTTTCGGTCGTGTCGTCGAGCGTCTCGTAAACCGCAAGCAGCGTTTTCACCGCTTCAGGCTTTCGCGAGAGCCGCACCGTGATTTCGGTCACGAGCGCGAGCGTCCCTTCCGAGCCGACCAGCAGGCCGTTGAGGTCGTAGCCCGGAGTTTCGATGGTCTTGCCACCGGTGCGGACAATTTCGCCGCCGGGCAGGACCAGTTCCAGGCCGGTCACGTGATTCGACGTGACTCCGTACGCAAGCGTGTGCGGCCCGCCGGAATTCTCAGAAACATTTCCGCCGATCGTGCACGATTTCTGACTTGACGGATCGGGAGCGAAATACAGGCCCAGATGCTCGACGGCGCGCGAGAGGTCCAGATTCACCACGCCGGGCTGGACGACCGCGCGCAGATTTGCGGCATCGATTTCGAGGATGCGGTTCATGCGCGAGAACACGAGGACGATGCCGCCGTTGCGGGCGATCGCCCCGCCCGAAAGCCCCGTGCCCGCGCCGCGCCCGACCAGCGGAGTCTCATAGCGATTCGCGAGGCGGACAATTTCTGCAACTTCGCGCGTGGAACTCGGAAAGACGATGCACTCGGGGGACCCGAGCTCGACCGAGCCGTCATACTCGTACAGCATCAAATCTTCTGCTTGAGACAGGACCGCCTTCGGTCCGAGCAGCGCGACAAGTTCGTGGATGAGTTGTGGTTGCATTCAACTATTTCGATGGCTCTGTATTCACTATAGTCTGCGGCTTTGGGTCGAGTCAACGCGCGGACTGGTTGAGAGTGCCGGGGAATAATTGTCCCTCCTTCGACGGAACGCAATCGGTCCAGTGCGTCGGAGTTGTGCTACTCTGCGGAGTTGCTTTTTCATTCGAGGCAGAGTCTTGGGTAAGCCGAAATTATTTTCTACGCACGTTTTGTTTGACGAGCCGCGGCGCCGGTTGGCGGAGCATTTTGAAGTCGAATATTGGACTGAGAATGTGCGGCCACCTCGCCCGGAAGTTCTGAAGCGCGTTGTGGGTAAGGATGCGCTCATCAGTCTGCTTACCGAAAGAGTTGATCGCGAATTGCTCGACACGGCGGGTCCGAATCTGCGGATCGTCGCGAACGTGGCGGTCGGTTACGACAATATCGATGTGCCTGCGTGCACCGAGCGAAATGTCGCAGTTACGAACACTCCCGGCGTGCTCGACGAAACGACGGCGGACTTCACGTGGACGCTGCTGATGGGCGTCGCGCGCCGCCTGGTCGAGGGCGACCGGCTGGCCCGCTCGGGCGCTTGGCTCCAGTGGAATCTGGACCAGCTTTGCGGAACCGATGTTTGGGGCAAGACACTCGGTATCATCGGATTCGGACGCATCGGCCGCGCCGTGGCCCGGCGCGCGGCGGGATTTCGCCTGCGCGTGATTTACTACAGCACGACGCGTGCGCCGGCGGAGGTCGAAAGGGAACTGAACGCGGAATACCTGGAGCGGGATCAGGTGCTGCAGCAGGCTGACTTTCTATCGCTTCATGTGCCGTTGCGCACGGACACACGTGGGTTGATCGGGCCCGCGGAACTCGCGAAGATGAAGCGGACTGCGTTCCTGATCAACACGACGCGCGGGCCGGTCGTGCAGGAGGCAGCGCTTGTGGCGGCGCTTGAGCAGGGAACTATCGCCGGTGCGGCGCTCGACGTATTCGAACGCGAGCCGCTGATCAGCGACGGCTTGCGGCGCGACAACGTTGTCCTCGCGCCGCATCTTGGTTCGGCTTCGGTCGAAACGCGCACGCGGATGGCGATGATTGCCGTCGAAAATGCCATCGCCTTTTTCAGTGGTAAGCGGCCACCGACAATTTTGAACCCGGAGGTGCTCCGGCAGCAGTAGAGCGCGTGTTTCACGAGCACCTGATGGATCATCGCGCTGCTGCGTTTGGAAGCGTTTGGTAACCCAGACTTCAGTCTGTGTGCCGTCTGAACGGTTGGAAAACAAAGACCACACAGGCTGAAGCCTGTGCTACCTGACTTTCGTGATGTTCGCAAATTCAATGCTCGACCTCAAACAGACCGCGCTGCAGATTTTTGAACAGACCCTCGCATCGATCGATATTCCCGCGACCATGCGGCGGAAACTTCCCCGTGAGGGTTCGTACATCCGCATAATCGGCGAGACGCTCGACCTCACTCCCTTTGAGCGCCTATGCGCCGTCGCCATCGGCAAGGCGTCGGTGGCGATGGCGTGCGGACTAGCGGACCTGCTCTCGCCGGACTTCCACGCCGACGGCATTGTGGTTGCGCCTTCGCTGTCGAGCAAGGTTCCCTTGGGGTTCCGAATGATCGTCGCTGGGCATCCTGTTCCGAATGAAGGCAGCCTCACGGCCGGCCGTGCGATTCTGGATTTGCTCGCATCAACGAATGAACGGACGCTGGTTTTCTTCCTCTTGTCGGGCGGAGGTTCGGCGCTCGTCGAACAGCCGCTCGATCCCGCCGCCGGACTTGCAGACATGCAGGCGCTCCACCGATTGCTCGTTACGTGCGGTGCATCGATTGATGAAGTGAACGCGGTGCGGAAACACCTTTCCGCAGTGAAAGGCGGACGTCTGGCTGCAGCTGCATCCGCGGCCATGAAGATCACGCTTGGCGTGACCGATGTGCCCGATGGGCGCGAGTCGGCGCTGGCGTCAGGTCCGACACTCCCCGATCCAACAACTGTATCTGACGCTTGCGGTGTAATCGAGCGCTACGGATTACTCGCCAGGTTGCCCGCGCCAATTCGCGCCCGATTCGAACGTCCGGAGGGAATTCCCGAAACGCCGAAAGCGGGCGATCCCGCGTTTCGCGGCGCCGCCTTTCAACTCTTGCTTGGACGTGACGATCTGTTTCATCCCGCACACCACGCCGCCGAGGCGGCCGGATTCGTCACTGTGTGCGATAACACAACCGACGATTGGCCCATCGAGCGCGCCGCGGATTACCTGCTCGCGCAGCTCTCAGAGTTGAAGCGCGCAAATCCGGGCCGGCCCGCAGCCGTGATCGCGGATGGTGAAGTGAGTTCACCGGTGAAGGGCGACGGCGTAGGGGGGCGCAACTCGGCGTTCGTCCTGCATTGTGTGGAGAAAATCGCGGGTCAGCGCGTCGCCGTGCTCAGCGCCGGCACCGACGGCATCGATGGATCGAGCCCGGCGGCAGGGGCCGTCGCCGATGGCGAAACATCCGCCCGCGCGCATGCGTTGGGACTCGATCCGGGCGATTATTTCCGGCGAAGCGATTCCTACACGTTCTTCCGAAAGCTGGGCGACGCGATCGAAACGGGACCCACCGGAAACAACCTGCGTGATCTTCGCGTCCTTCTCACGGAGTAACTCCAGCAGAACCCCGACACGACTATTAGCCTGCCTCATGTCAAGAGCTGAGGCTACGCCAGGATCTCAAGGGCAACACCTTGGACGTAGTACTGCGCCGGGTGCCCCGGCCTTTGCCTGAGCAAAGGCTGGGATCTCTTCTTTGATTTCATTTTGTGTTAAGTCAATCAGTCGTTCGAGAAATGGCGCGCCCGGAGGGATTCGAACCCCCGACCCTCTGCTTAGAAGGCAGACGCTCTTTCCAACTGAGCTACGGGCGCGTGGCCTGCTACTGCAATCCTATCATTGAGTTAACTGCCTTCGCATTTCTTCTGTCGAAAGCGTTGATTCCTCGCTGTGCCCAGAATTGTGCCCACCCAGCCTTGACATGGCCGCGAGAACGGCATCATCGGACGGATGAACGTACCGTGACGAAATGCTGATCGAACTGTGCCCCGCGATTCGCGCCAGCGTCCACACGTCGCAGCCTGACTCACCCAGCCGCGTTAGAAACGTGTGGCGCAGCGTGTAGAGCACGGACGGGCATTCGGGCGAGACCTACGCGACAGGGAAAATGCTTGAAACCTGTCTCGGCTGGGGCCGCCGTAAACGTCAACGTGCCCAAGCAGAATTGTGTCGAACTGGATGGCTCAAGCTGAAATGGAGACGCGGGCTGCGTGGCAAGTTCGCCCGCCGCATCTATGTAATTCCCATATCGAAAACAACCGTTGCGCACTTTGAGCGCAGTGGCGAAACAGAGCAACTTATCAGTTACCACAGTCAGAGTCAGGTTAAGTCATCAATACCCACAAACCTGACTGAATCAAAACCAAAATCGGAGGAAGTCTTAGAGGGTGACCTGACATGACCTTGACCCGTCTTTTAGGAATAAATCCTCAACTCATAAGATACGAAGATGATCGCGGGCTACAGTTGGCCGAGGAAGTATGGCGGTCGCTGGGAGCACCCGCCGAGGGCCAAGCACTCGCGGATGCTATCGAAAGGTGTCTCCAACGGTGTACCGAGGAAGGAATCCTTTACCCGGCAATCCTGCTCAAGCGCAAGAAGCAAGTTGAACACGGAACATGGCAGCCCGAAATAAAAGGGGGTCTGACTGGGGGCAATCCTTTGCCCAGGGATGGCGAAACTAATTGCGAAAAATGCAATGGTTCTGGGTATATCTTGATCGAACATGGGATGCACTCGAAATGGTGCGAATGCAACAAGTGGGTGCGGTTTCAGAAAGTACAATAGGCCCAGATGCAGTCAAATTAATTCGGTCGAAGCTCCAAGGAGAAGATCATGAACGAACGTCTCAAGTCTGTGATTTTTAACACGCCTCTGTGGGTCGTAACGGTCGTGCTCTTACTGACCGTTGTGTTCAACTTGGAAGAACGCAGAAGCATCGGAAGATTCCAGCCTATCGGCACTCAACCTGGATTCGCACTCGACACGAAAAGTGGAGAGGTCTGTTTTTCACTCTCGAAACTGGAGGAATATCAAAAACAGTCCTTGCAAGACAAGGGAATACGACTGTGTGCCGATTTGCGTTGATGCGCTATGGGTTCGGCCCGGCCAGCCGCTCGTTGCCTGAATCCCCCATCACGAGCACGTTGACGGTGATAATCTGCCTAGGTGCCGTCTCCGGCTGGAACGCCCCCAGCATTCGCCCTTGCAGCTCAAACGCTCTACCAAGCTCCCGTAGCGCAAGCAAGGCCGCCCGTAGGTCGCCTTCGCTCTCTGCCTTCTTTCCTAACCTCTGGGCCTCGGCCTCCATCGAGTGAATCTTCTCCAGGAGAGAAGCTCCGTGATTTATTTCGCAAGTTTCGGCGGCAGTGATTACGGTGTCGGAAATATGGCGTCGATGCCGCTGCAATGCCCCCGTGGACGTGCCGCTTTGTGCCGCTATGTTACGCAACGGTACTCCGGCGACCAGATCAGCGTCAATCTTCTCGCGCTCGGCGTGTCGGCAGATCGTGCATGTTTGTGGCATGGTCATTCCCGAACAACAACCAGTCTGTACGATAACACCTCCTGATACCCAAAAGTCGGGCAGAAAAGCCACATTCCGGTAACCCCGTTTCTCAGGAGTTGGGAGGCCAATTGCAATTGGTGGACCTTGGGAAGGATTTCAGTCGGGGAAACGAGCGC
>JBGPXQ010000191.1:0-5298 GCA_041492805.1 Terriglobia bacterium
GAGTGTGCAGAAGATCGTTTTTCACGGATTCTACGAAAAGCTTGATTCGCTTGGCATGATCCTGCACGGCTACTGGCCCGCGCTCGACTGGATTTCGCTTGCCGCACTTGGCGCGTGGTTTCTGGCAGCCTGCTGGCGCAATCCGGAGTTTCGCTGGCATATTCGTTGGCTGGCCATCGCTGCGTTCCTATTTGTCTTGTTCTGGGCGATCCCCTGGATGTGGGGAGACGGTTCGGATCTTGATATCCGCGTGTTGCCAGTCTTGTTCGTCGTGATTCTCGCATCGGCGCGCGTGGGAAGCCGTGCGAAATGGCTTGCTGTGATTCCGCTTCTGCTCTTCGCGGTGCGGACGGTGAACCTGACACAACATTTTGCAAGTGCGCAGCCGGACCTCGTCGGCCTCGCGCGTTCCTTCGACGCCATTCCCCGCGGCGTGCTCGTCTTGCCCATCGTCGAAGGAGATCAGGACCCGATCGAGCGGCCATTCACGCATTTCTGGGCCTACGGAGTGATCCGAAGGGGTTGGTTCTCACCGTATTTGATGGACACGCCCGGCGAAACGCCGATGCGTATCATCCACGATTCGTACACTCCGGATGGATTCTGGAATCACGTGTATGAGGAGCCGCCGGATTGGAAACAGGTTCAGAGCGATTACGACTACGTCTGGGCCTACGACGTCCTGAGATTTTCTGCGGCACTCACGGGGATCGGCGAACGCGTCTACTCCTACGGCGCGCTGGAGGTTTACAGGATCCGGAAATCGCCGGATGGCAGCGTCAAGGAAGCTGTTCCTGGTAGCTCGACGAATCATTGACTCCCAGTCTGGTCTTTCCTGCCACTGGCAGGTAAGATTCGCGAATCAGCGGGGACAGCCTCCGCAGGAGAGGACCAGTGCCAGTTTCGGAAACGAATTCCCGCCTTCTTTATCAGACACTGAAAACCTGCGGCGTTCGGATTGTGTCATCGCTGCCGGAGTCGTGGCTGGTACCGGTAATCCGCATGATCGCGGAAGATCCGGAGATGAAGCTCGTGCAAGTGGCGAAGGAAGAGGAAGGCGTCGGAATTTCTGCCGGTGCGCATCTGGCCGGAGTGAAATCAGCGATGATCGTTCCCAACCACGGCTTTCTCGCTGCGGTGAACCCCATCGTTTCGCTGGCGCACCTTTACAAGATCCCGCTCTTTATGTTCATCGCTTATCGCGGCACATTCGGAGACACGTATCCTTGGCACACACCGGGCGGGACCGTCACCGAGCCGCTGTTGCAAACCCTTCGCGTCCCCTACTCGTTTCTGGATTCCGCCGGGACCCTGGAGCGGCGCGTCCGGGATGCCCAGAAACTGGCCGAGGCGAGCCTGCTTCCGGTAGCACTGCTGCTCAAGCACGAGCTGATGATGGAGGAATGATGCAGCGCATGGAATGTCTTCAGGCGGCCTATCCGCGGCTCGAGAAATGCGTCGTCGTAACCATCATGGGGGCGGTCGCCGTCGAGCTGCAGTCGATCGGACACCGGCCGAATTTTTTCTATCTGCAGCACGCGATGGGACTGGCCAGCTCGATGGGGCTGGGGCTGGCGCTCAGTTTGCCGCAGGAGAAGATTGTTGTGCTTGATGGCGACGGTTCGCTGCTGATGAACCTGGGCACGCTCTCGACAATGGCGCGTTCCGGAGCTGCCAACCTCGTGCACATCGTTTTCGATAATCAGAGTTACTTGTCGGCGGGAAATTCTCCGACAGCGACGGCGAAGGGCACCGATCTAGAAGGCGTGGCGCGCGCTTCGGGCATTCCGCGCACCGCCGCCGTTCGCAACGTCGGGGAATTCCGCACGGCGTTTGAAAGCGCGCTCAATTCCGGCAAGCTTACGACAATCGTGGCGCATGTCGATACCTCGGGACCTTCGAACTGGCTGACCGACCTCGGACTGCTCGAAAATCGGTTCCAATTCGCGCGACATTGCCAGTCGCTTGCGCGGCGCTAGCGGCTGGGCGAGACTTCCGGGTCGAGGGGCGGGACGCGATCGGTCTGGTAGCATTTCTACGGAGCCGCGGCGATCCTGGGGGAGTAATGATTCGCAAACATCTGTTGGCAATCGCGTTGGTTGCAATTTCACTCCTGGCCATGAGGCCGGCAGCCGCACAGCAACCCTCGAGTGGACCTTGGCACTTCGTTGCGTCCGGCGATTCGAGAAACTGCGGCGACGTGGTGATGCCGGGGATTGCGGAAACGGCGAAGAAGAATCAGGCCGCGTTTTATTGGCATCTGGGCGACCTGCGCGTGATTTCTACGTTCGATGAAGACATCCAGCATCAGCCCGAACACATCGCGAAGCCGCTGTCGATTTCCGAATACGAGAACATCGCGTGGCCCGACTTCATCGATAGCCAAATTGTACCATTCGGCTCCATTCCATTCTTTACGGGCATAGGGAATCACGAAACGATTTCGCCTCTGAAGACCCGCGAAGATTTTCTTCTGCAGTTTGCGGATTGGCTGGACACACCGATGCTGCGCGCACAACGCCTGCGGGACGATCCCCAAGACCACCGCTTGAAGACCTATCTTCACTGGATCGACCGCGGTGTGGCGTTCTATTACCTCGACAGTGCGACTGCCGAGCAATTTGACGCCGCGCAACTGCGCTGGTTCGAACGGACACTGGCAAAGGATCTGGCTGATCCGGCCGTAATGACTATCGTGACCGGAATGCACAAGGCGCTGCCCGAGAGCATTTCCGCCGGGCACAGCATGAACGAATCTCCCACCGGGACAGAGAGCGGGCGCCGCGTCTACGCCGATCTGCTCCGCGCGCAGAACGACGCGCACAAGCGCGTATACGTCCTGGCGAGCCATTCGCACTATTACATGGACGGAATTTTCAATACCAACTACTGGAAACAGAACGGCGGCGTGCTGCCGGGATGGATCGTCGGGACCGCGGGAGCGGTGCGGTATGCGCTGCCGCCAAACTCCTCCGATGCGCACGGCGCCATGACGAACGTGTACGGATCGCTCGTAGGGACCGTGCAGCCGGGCGGTGAAATCAATTTCAAGTTCGAAAAGCTCGCGGAGACCGATGTTCCCGCGCCGGTCACGGCGCGCTACGGCCGCGACTTCGTGCACTGGTGCTTCGCGGAGAATACTCAGGCCAGGTAATCCGTGCCCGCGCAGCTACGCCCGCTGATAATCAGCTTGCCAATCTTTGACCATTTGCTTGATGGCTTTGCGATCGTCGAGCTTGTCATCGAGAACTTTTCGTGCGAGCGCCGGTAGTTCGGCATCGCTGGCAAAGCGAAGCGCTATGAGCTGGCCCACCGTGAATTCCAGAATGCGAGGGCGCAGTTCAGCAGGCAATAGTTCCGCCAGTCGCAAGCGCATCTCGAGTCGGATTACGCGGTCCTGCACGGTCAGCACAAAGATGCGCACATAGAAGAACAGGACAATCAGCGCCATGGCCATCAGGAGGTTAATCAGCGATCCCCATGAGAAACCACCCTTCACAAGCCGGTAGATTGTATGTACAAGGTTGATCACGAACACGCCAAATACAAACATGTGGTAAGGCGGAACGATGCGCGTGTGGTTCTGAAAGTTTTGTGGTTTCTGGTTCGCCATTTCGGTTTGCCTTCCTCTCGTTAGGGGATTTGATCCTATCGCATGGGTTCGGGAAACGCTGAAATTGGATCGATATCCACGGGGACATCGGAAGCGGCTTCGAGCGCCTTTGTGAGTTCCGGCGGCACAGAGCCATACTTCGCAAACCAAGCCTCGACCCGCGCGCGATCGCCGGTAGCTTCCTGCTCGAGCAGCTCTTTGGCAAGCGCTGCGACCGCCTCGGACATACGGTCCAGATCGATGACGTAACGGCCCGAAGCAGTGTCCTTCGCGATGACGCCGCGTTCGGAGAAAAAGTTGAACTCCATGATTTCGGCCCGGCCGTGCGCTTCCGCCACGCCGAAACGGACCGTCCGGAAAATGCCGGCGACCTCGGACGCATAGTAACCTCGAAGTTTGTCCTTCGGAAGATCGCCACGGTCCACGAGCCATTTCAAGCCGAAGAGCCCGACGATATCGGCTTTGGCTTCCTCGAGGCCTGAATATGATGGGCCGATCGCCTCGCGGACGTCTCGCTGGCCAGCGGCCGTGCGGGCAAATGCTGGGCCCAGACCGTGTGAAATCTCATGCATCATCGTCGTCGCGAGGTAGCCTTCGGCGGAAGCGAGCGCGGCCTGGTCGGCGCGCAGCAGGCGCTTGGCGACCGGAAGGATCACATAATTCACGCGCGCGTCCATGAAATTCTTGAAGAAAATCTTCTTCGAACCTTTCTGTTCGTGAATGCGTGGATCGTTTGGCAGATTGTCTGCGACGGCCTGGTATCCGTGACGCAGATCGCCGGCCCGGTACGGCGTGTCCATGACTTCCATGGGCGAAAGATGCCCGCGCTTGGAGGGGCGGTCCTCGGGCGCTAACGGCAATGCGTCCTGAATGTCAGGGACGTATTTCTGGAAAACTTCGAGTTTGCGGCTTTCAGCGTCGTTGCGGATCAGGACGGCGGCACCATAAGAAGTTTTCACGCCGAGCAAATCGTCGAGATAAGTTTCGTAAGGCGCGAAGATAACGTCAAACTTGGGATTCTCAAGACTGACCCACGCGAGATCGCTTTCGAAGTATTTGTCGGTCAGCAGCGAGTCCGCGCGCAGGCGTAGAAACTTCGCGAAGGCTGGATCGTCTGAAAGCGCGGCGGCTTCTCGCAGGGCCTTCACCGCAGGGTCGAGCCACTCGCGATACGCGACGTGGTACGGAATCGCTTCAAGCGCGGCGCCCTTCCGGCGAACTACAGTGAAGGGATCGTAAAGCGCAGCCTTCTGGTCCGGATGCGCCGCGATGTAGCGGTCGAACTCCTCCCGAGTCAGGTCTGCCGGGAAAAGCCCCCGGCCCGGCGGCCGTGGCGACGTGCCAACAAAAGGGGCGTCATCTCGAATCAGGTCGAAGCGGCTGCCGTTGATCCTCAGGAACCGGCGCAATTGGGTGTCCTGGGGCGCGGTGCTGCCCGCCAACGCGCGATAAAGCGCCAGACCTTCAAGATCGCTCTGCCGCCAGTAGATGGACTCAAGAGATTGGCATGCCGTGACCAGCTTGGTGACCAACTGCCGTTCGCGGGGCGTCAGCCGTGAGGAGTCAAACGGCATGCGCACGGGCTTGAACTTTGCGAGTTGCGCAGCAAGACTTGGCGCAACCACGAGGGTGCTGGTGTGCAGCTTCGAGCCGGTTCTTGACGGTGCTGAACTGAGCTTTTGAGC
>JBGPXQ010000025.1:0-13416 GCA_041492805.1 Terriglobia bacterium
GAGCGCTGAGCTTCGCTCGCGCTGCTTGAGCCGGCCGAGTATGGCGAGCGCCACGGCGGCAAAAAGACGCGGCCGGAAACCAGCGCTGCCCATGTCGTCCCGTACACGAGTGATCCGATTGATCGCTTCATAGTCCGGATGCCGCTTCGCGAGTTGCGGGCGCAATACAGCCAGAAGATTCTGCGATTCCCAGGCCTTGAGGACAGCAGCGGGTCTCTCCTCACGCGACACTTGCCGGAACTCGCTCCCCGCTTCTTCTGGTGAGATGGTTTCATGCAGACCGCGCTCCATCGCCAGGTTAAACGAGTCGGCGGTGCGAGCATCCATCTTGAACCCCATGCGTGCCCCATAACGCAGCGCGCGCAACAGACGCACGGGTTGATTGGTAAAGCTATGGATGGAAAGCGTGCGAATCTCGCGCCGCTCGAGATCGGCGAGGCCGTTGGTCGGATCGAGCAGGAGGCCCCGGGAATTCACATTCAACGAGATTGCGATCGCGTTGATGGAGAAGTCGCGGCGCCTGAGGTCTTCCATGATGGTGGAAAACCGAATCTCGGGTTTCGTTCCCGGATGCGCGTAGATGTCTTCGCGCGCGGCAGCGATACTGGCATCCACGTCGCCGGCGAGGACAAGTTCCACGTGGCGCAAGTGTTCATTTTCGCTAATGACCTGCGCGCCGCCCTTCTGGAGCTCCCGGACAATGCGCGAAGGATTCCCCTCCATGGTGAAATCCAGATCACGGATCGGCATTCCGGAGATCAGGTCCCGTACGGCGCCGCCGGCGAGATAGAGATTATATTCGGTGGCAACAGCGAGTTCCTGGATGCGAACCACGGCAGCGCGTTGTTCGGCAGAGAGCCGGCTTTCCAGCAGGTACATGTAATCAGGCATGCGTGTCCTGTCCTCGGTCGAGGAAGCCCCTGCGTGAATCGCGCCCTCGTACCCGGTCGAATTTTCGATCCGAAGAATCCATTCCCGTAGATCGACTGGTGCCCCTCACGCGCGCGGGTGATGCGCCTTGTAGATTTGTTTCAGGCGCTCCTCGACCACGTGCGTGTAAATCTGCGTCGTGGAAATATCAGCATGCCCCAGCATGAGCTGGACCGAACGCAAATCCGCTCCTCGCTCCAGGAGATGCGTGGCAAAACTGTGACGGAGTTTATGTGGACTCAGCCGTCCGCGCAAACCCAGCTTAACGCCGTAATCATGCATCATCTTCCAGATGGTGATGCGGCTGAGCCTCCGGCCGCTTTGCGTCAGGAATAACACATGACAGTGGGGCGCGGGGGTTTCAGGACGAAGCAATCGCGGGCGCGATTTCGCAAGGTATTCCTCGACCGCCGCAATGGCCTTGCGTCCGATGGGAACCAGGCGTTCCTTGTCCCCTTTCCCGATGCACCGGACGCAGCCCATCCGCGTATCCACATCCGAAAGGCGCAGGTTGAGCAATTCGGAAACTCGAAGACCCGTGGAATAGAATACTTCAAGAATGGCCCGGTCTCGCAAACCGATCGGGGTGGCCGCATTCGGAGCCGTCAGGAGACGGTCCACCTCGTCCACGCGCAGATAGGTCGGCAGACTCTGCCGGATCTTAGGAGACTCCAGGTTCTCCGTCGGATCCGCCCGGACCAACTCTTCCATCAACGCGTACTTGAAAAAACTGCGGAGAGAGACCAGATATCGCGCTACGGACCGGCTATCCAGTTTTTGCTTGTAAAGGCTGGCAAGGAAATCGACGACATCGTCGCGATTCACCACGTCAATCTTGTTCTTATGGCGCTTGGCCAGAAAACCGGCGAACCTCTTCAGATCACGCCCATATGCGAGAATTGTGTTCTGGGACAAACCTTTCTCTACCCGCAGATAGCTCAAGAAGACATGAGTGGTCGTATCGATCATCGTTAATCCAACAGCCCCATGTTGCCGGTTTCAGCACGATCTTTGCGAAAGGCGATGCCATACACTTCGTGGATTTCGTCGCAACGCAACAGCCAGGCGAGACCTAGATAGGTAAGCGTCGCGCCGGCAATCATCGCGATGAACACAACCAGGCGAGTCAAAAAAGGCTCGATAAGATCGAAGTGAGAGTACCTGAGCGACGTCCAGCACACAACGCCCATCGCGGCGGAACAGATTGCAATTTTCCCCATCGATGCCAGAATTTCCCACGTCCCGAGCCGCCCAAAACGCAAACGAAACACGACAAACAGTATCAGGACGTTGAAATAGCTGGCCAGCGCACTCGCCAGCGCCGGGCCGCCGTTCTGTAACTTCGGGAAAAAATAAAAGAGGAATATCACGTTCAGTAGCACGTTCACAAGAAGTGTGATGACGGCCACTCGCACCGGCGTATGCGTATCCTGCGTGGAATAGAACGCCGGGACGATCAGTTTCACCGAGGCAAATGCGGGAAGTCCCATGGAGTAATACAGCAAAGCGCGTGCAGTCAAACGAGTGGATTCGGCGACAAAGCGGCCATGTTGAAACAAGATCTGCACAATGGGTTCACGCAAAATCACCAGCCCGACCGCCGCCGGGATGGTAATAAAAGATACGATCCGCAGGGAAAAACCAAACGTTTTCTTCATGCCCTCATAGTCGCCTGCAGAGGCCTGATGCGCCATCAGCGGCAGAATGGCAGTGGCCACCGCGATGGCATAGCCTCCGAGGACCAGTTCGGTCACACGGTCGGCGACATAAAGTGAAACCAAGCTCCCTTCCGGCATGACCTTGGCGTTTGCAAAAATCGTGTCCACCAGAAGATTGATCTGTGCGATACCAATTCCGAGAAAGCCCGGCACCATCAGACGTGCAACGCGACGCACCCCCGGATCCGTAAATGAAACTCCAAATTCAAAATTCATTCCCCGGCGAACGAGTTGAGGCACTTGCAGGAAAAACTGAAATATTCCACCTACCAATACCCCAACCGCGAGAGCGGCCGCCGGGCTCGAGAAATGTCTCCACACGACCGCGACCGAAAAGACAATGAACGAAATATTGAGAAGGATGGGAGTGGCGGCAGGCAATCCGAAAATGTGGAAGCAATTCAGGATAGCCATGGCCAGGGCTGCCATCCCGATGAACAGAATGTACGGAAACATGAGGCGGTTCAAATAGATCGCCTCCACCTGAACCTGGTTCTTGCCAAACATGGAAAACATACGGACCGCGAGCGGAGAAAAGATCACGCCCAATACGGTGAGACCTGCCAGAACGAGCGAGAAGGTCCAGAACAGGCGGTTGGCAAACTTCCAGGTTTCTTCGCGGGAACGATTCCTCATGTAATCAGTGAAGACGGGTATGAAGGAAGCCGTCATCGATCCTTCCCCGACGAGACGGCGAAGGACGTTCGGGATCCGGTAGGCCAGAACGAATGAATCGGCAATGCCCGTCGTTCCCAGGAGCAAAGTCAAACGCTGATCGCGGACATACCCGAGAATTCGACTGACAACCGTAATGACGCTGATGATCGAAGCAGACTTGAGGATCTGCTTCTTGTGGGTCAGGATGTAGGTCAAAAGTTCGAGGCCCCCAGTCTAAGCCTCGGTCTAAACCTTTGATAAGTAAACACTTGACAGCCTAGAAAAACATAACATATCATAGAATTGGTTGGCCTGCAAGACCTGCGCCCCGGGTCTTCTTCTGTGAAAACACGCACCCAAGCCTCCACGCACAAGAAGGTCGTTGTATTGTTGCTCGACCGGACCGTGCGGCGCGGATACCTCAATCCAGGAAAACTGGGTGACGTCGAAACACTCGACCTGCTGACTCCCAACGGCGAGCATCGCACCTTCGCCATAAAGGATGTGCGAAGCATTTATTTCGTCCGTGAATTCACCGAGGACTTCGAACCCGAGCGCAAGGCATTCCTATCGCGGCCAAAACTAGAAGGCCTCTGGGTGCGTCTGAAATTCCGCGACAATGACAGTATCGAAGGTGTTGTCCCAAACGATCTGCTTTCCCTGCTTGACCGTGGCGTCCAGATCACCCCGCCGGACCTTCACGGTACAACGCTGCGGATTTTTATCCCTCGCACTGCGCTTTCGGAGATGACTGTTCTCGGTGTCGTTGGCGTCGCACGGCGAAAGACGATAGCGCCAGTTCAGCCGGGTCTTTTCAGCGAGTGAGCAGGGAGTCCACCCAAGTTCAAATTTCAGGCCAACCCGGTAATGTTATAGAGTGATCTTTCATCTTTACTGGGGAGATTGGTCTGAACGGGATTGTTTTAATCCTGCCCGGGCGGATCGTTTTCCCTGGCGGGCTCCAAGTAGAGCCCGCACCCTAAGGAGACCGAATTATGAAACTCGGAGAACTTGCCGCGCGGCTTGGCTGCACGCTTGAAGGCGACGCGCAGATTGAAATTCACGGCGTGGAAGGTATAGAGGCCGCCAAACCCGGCGAAGTCACGTTTCTGTCGAACCCCAGGTATAGCCGAGAACTGTCCACGACGCAGGCATCGGCTGTCCTTCTCGAGAATAAAATGGTAATCAAACGCGGCCCCGGACTGCCAGCGCTTGCGGCGTTGCGGTCGGAAAATCCCTACCTTGATTTCGCGCGCACCATTGAATTCTTTCACGCACCTCACCCCTATCTGCCCGGAATTCATCCGACGGCGGTAGTGGCCAAATCGGCAAAGATAGGGGAAGGCTCCCACATCGGACCTCACTGTTTCGTCGATGAAAGAGTGGAGATCGGCAGAAATGCCGTGCTTCATAGTCTGGTGACTATCTACAAAGACGCAAAGATTGGGGACGATTTCCTAGCGCATTCCCAAACCATCGTGCGAGAGAGCTGCCGCATCGGAAATCGCGTGATCCTGCAGAACGGGGTTGTCATCGGTGGCGATGGGTTCGGATTTGCAAAGCGCACCGATGGCAGCTGGCACAAGATCCAGCAGCATGCTCCGGTCGTGATCGAGGATGACGTTGAGATTCAATCGAATGCATGCATCGACCGCGCCACAGTGGGAGAGACGCGCATCCGTCGCGGCGCAAAAATTGATGATTTGGTGCTCGTCGGACACGCGTGCGAAATTGGCCAGGACGCGATCCTATGCGGACAAGTCGGGCTTGCAGGCTCGACCCGCGTGGGTAACCGTTGCGTCCTGGCGGGCCAAGTGGGATCCGCGGGACACCTGGAAATCGGGGACGGCGCGGTTATTACTTCGCAGAGCGGAATGCATCTTGATGTTCCACCCGGGACAGTGCGTTCCGGATCGCCGGTCATGGAAAACAAGCTTTGGCTGAAAGTCATCGCCGCGCTGAAGCGCCTGCCGGAGATGCAAAGGACGGTACGGCAACTCGCAGGTGAAATGGCGCGCATCAAGGCCGCGGAAAAATGAGACGTATGCAGCTCGCTGAGAACTGTTCAGCTCGCGGGTTTCTGATCTTCTGGCAAATTTACCGCAATCACATCGTGAACATGTCGCGCTAGAGTGTCACGCTGTTCCACGTTGTAACCTGAAACATCGATTGGCTTTCCAAATCGCACGGTGACTTTCCCCGGATGAATTTCCAGAGAATTTTTCTTCATAATGCGATGGGCTCCGGAACAGGCGACAGGTATGATCGGGACCCCTGCTTCAATCGCCATGACGAAGGCGCCTTTCTTGAAACGCAGCAAGCGGCCGTCGGGACTTCGCGTCCCCTCCGGATAAACAAGAAATGACACGCCACTCTTTATGTATTCAACGGCTTGCTTGACGCTTGCAAGAGCGGCGTCACGATTGCTCCGGTCCACCGGAACAAATTTCGCCAGACGAAACGCCAGGCCGACGATGGGAATGTCAAATAGTGACTTCCTGCCGAAAATGGCGAGGCGTCGCGGAATGGAGCCCACAATAGCCGCCGCATCGGCATTGCTCGTGTGATTGGCGACGAACAGGCACACCCCCGGAGGGATGTTCTCGCGTCCCTCCACACGTACGCGCATTCCTGCGACGCGGGCGATAAAGACCAAACCTTTGACTCCGACCCAATACAGAAGATCCGCGGAACGCGTCACGACCGTGTAAAGAATGAGCGGCGGGCCCAGAATGAGGGTGTAGAGGGTCAGGAAACCCGCGACAATGGCTGTGCGAATCATCGGGATGCGCCAGTCGTGCCGTGCAAGATACCATCCCGGATGCGGCGCTGCTTTTCCGTCGATTCCGGTGCCTCGATCACTTGAAACACCGCTTCGGATTGCCTGCCCAGCACGAAGGAGAACTCCTTCTCTTCATTGCTCCGCCGGACCTTCAGCGTCACGCGTTCGCCCGCCTGATGGTCGCGCAACCACCGCTCGGGGGAACGCGGTACCGGGTCACTATTCAGCAACGTCAAGCTATCGCCGTCTTGTAAGCCTGCTTGCTGGGCCGCGCTTCCGGATTCAAGACCGCCGACCCAGGGCGGACCATTCCCCTCTCGACGGATCGTAAAACCAAACGCCGCGCGGCGCTGACCTGTGTCTTTCAGCAACAAGCCTGCGCGGCCAAGGAAATCGTCAAATGGAATTTCATCCGTCCCGGATACGTAGCGCGAGAAAAAATCTTTTAGATCTGCCTTGGCGGCGGGCACTTCCCTGCGAATGACGTCCTCAGAGACGGCGCGCAAATCCTCACTCTCGTTATAAAACCGGCCGTGGAAGGCGAATTCCTCATTGAGGGCACGCATCACGTCGTCCAGGCTGACGCGATTGTCCGTCATGTCGCGAATGAGAATATCGAGCGTGACACCTAGCAACTGCCCTTTGTTGTAGTAGGAAATGCTCTCTTCCGGACGAGCATACATCGGGTATTTTTCCAGCCAGGCATCGAGGCTTGATTGCTCTGCACTTTGCCAGCGGTGCGCGGGACGAGATTCGAGGTCCCTGATCTGCGCTGCCAGATTGCCATAAAACTGTTGGGTGGACCAAAGACCAGTCCGCACCAATGTGTAGGCGCCATAAGTGTTCGTCACACCCTCGGCGAACCAGAGCGACTTGGTCCCCATCTCCTTTGTGAAATCTACGGGTTCGAGCGATTGCGGCCGGATACGCTTCACGTTCCACGAGTGAAACAATTCGTGCGCCGAATAGCTAGGCAACTGGCCGGGAACATCGGCGGAAATTGCGGTGCTGTTCGCGTGCTCCATTCCTCCACCACCGAAATTAGTCCCTACATGAAATAGAAATAAAAACTCACGAAAGGGCGCTCCCCCCATCAACGAGACCTGATAGTCGACGATTCGTTTCAGTGCATCCGAAAGCTGGGATCGATCTCCGGAATCGCCATGAACCACAATGCGAACCGGCCTTCCTCCGGCATCGATGCGGAATTCCTCGAATGTGCCCAGCTCGACCGGCGAGTCCACCAGCGCGTCATAGCTTGGCGCTGCATATGATGCCGTGCCGCGTCCGGAAGCCATTCTCGCCGCTTCCATCTCAACGGCCACACGCCAGTTCTCGGGCATATGATCAAATTGCAGGCGAGTATCCTCCCCGCGGCGATCCGGAACGTACAGCAGCACCATGGCAAGATTCAGGAAGGCGTGATCGGGATTCAACTGTGAAGCGAATGGTCCCGGCTCGTCCCAATAGATCGGATAACTTATGGTAAGGGTGCCGTTGCCCGTCACCTGCCAGGTTTGCTTATCCAGCTTCACGATGGGCAACGCACTTCCCACTTCGTCCTTTGCGGCAACCTGCATCATGTGTGAAGAAAAATCGCGAATCTGGTAAAGCGCATTCCAGACGGGCATCTGGAGGAGGACGCGATCGTGCACGTTCGGCACGCGCATTGACACTCCGAAAAGATGTCTCTCCGGGTTGGCAACCGAAACGGAATAATCGATTGTCGCATGCGCGGGTCGCGCCGCGAAAAGCAGCGCCGCGAGTACGACGGCCCGTTGCCAGTTGCGCGCACTGCAAATCATCCGCGCGTCTTCCCTGCTGGCGCACCGCGTTCCTGCAACCTGCCGAGCAGCTTCCCGCAGAGGCCGTCGAAGCTGCCGTTGGACATAACCAGAACGAGATCGCCGGGCTGAGTTTCGCGCGCAAGATATTCGGCAATCTCATCGGCGGAGTTAAATCCCTCAGCCTTTCGCCCAGCCATACGGACCGCCTGGAGAACCCGCTCCGGAGACAATCGTTCCGTGTCGGCCAGAAGATTGGCTCGGTTTACGGCGCCCAGGACTGCAGCGTCTGCCGTGGAAAGAGACGATATGAGGCTTTGTTCGAACACCTTTCTCCTCATGGTGTTCGAACGCGGCTCAAACACCGCCCAGAGACGCCGGCCCGGCCAGCGATTGCGTGCGGCCTCGATCGTTACGCGGATCGCGGTGGGGTGATGCGCAAAATCGTCCACGACGAGGACGCCCGAGGACTCTCCCTTCACTTCGAGACGTCTCAGGACTCCACGAAAAGTGGCGAGCGCCCGCTCGATCGCTATCCCGCTGACGCCGCGTCCGTGCGCGACCGCAATCGCGGCTAGCGCGTTGAGGACATTGTGACGCCCGGCAAGAGCCATACGCACGCGCGCCACTTCAGTCCCCCGATGTGAAACACGGAAATGCGTCTCCTCCCCTGAGAATTCCACGTCGCCCGCGAGCCAATCCAGGCCAGGAGCAAAGCCGTACGTTTCAACCGGGCAAAACGCCTTTTGCAAGACTCCTCGGACCGTTTCGCTCTCCCCCCAGGCAACGATTCGCCCTCGTCGGGGCACCAGGTTCGCCAAGCGGCGAAATTGGAGCTCAATCTCGGCAAGATCCGCGTAAATGTCCGCATGGTCAAACTCGAGCGAAGTGATGATGGCTTCATCCGGATGGTAGTGCAGAAATTTTGGCGCCTTGTCGAAGAAGGCGGAGTCATACTCGTCACCTTCGAGGACAAACTCGGCTCCGCCGCCCAAACCGAAGCTACGTCCGAAATTTTCGGCGACTCCGCCGATGAGGAAGTTTGGCCGCCGACCGGCAACCTCTAGAATCCACGCCAACATAGAAGTTGTCGTGGTCTTCCCGTGCGTTCCCGCAACGACGAGTGAGTCATAGCCCGGGAGAAAATAGTCCTCTAGTGTCTGCGGAAGTGAACGGTATGGAATTTTCCTGTCCAGAACATATTCCACTTCTGGATTACCGCGTGACAGCGCGTTGCCGATAACGACGACGTCCGGAGCGGGATCGAGATTGGCTTCGGAGAACCCATTCGTCCAGCAAATCCCGAGTGCTTCGAGCAGCGTCGAGGCCGGGGGATAGACTCCTGCGTCCGAGCCCGTGACGCGATGGCCGCGCTCAGCCAGCATACCCGCGAGCGGCGCCATGGCCGCGCCTCCGATTCCCGAAAGATGAAAGTGCATCGGCCGAGTCATGCGCGCACCGCCGGCTCCAGGATTTCCAGGTGGCCTTCGCCCGAGGCATGAAGCCGCGCTCGAATCCCGAGAGGTAACGTCAACATTGGACGCGGGGTGTGCCCGACCGGAGCGCCGTAAACGATGGGAATTCGCAAGGGACCCAGGATGCGCTGGCAGACGTCGCTGACCGTGGTCGCGCTTCCCTCGGAGGGACCCGACTCCGGGAATTCGCCCAGTAGGATGCCGCGCACATGTTTGAATTTTCCAGCCTGCCTGAGATGCAGCAACATGCGGTCGAGTTGATAGGGTTTCACTCCCCGGTCCTCGAGCAGCAGAATCGCACCGCGCGTGTCGAGTTCCCACGGCGTCCCGAGAGACGTTACGAGCAGCGTGACGCAGCCGCCGAGCAGGATGCCTCTGGCCGTGCCGCGCACCAGGGTTTCGCCCCGCAGTGGGGTAGACCACGCACTGTTCGTCGCGGTCATGGCGTACATGAACGTATCGGGATCATAACCACCCGTCGCGTTCGCACCTGCCTCAAAACCGTCTGCCACCATGGGACCGTAAAACGTGATCCAGCGCAGTTTCTGCCACAGAAAAATGTGGAGAGAGGTCAGATCACTGAATGCGCAAAAAATCTTCGGCTTCTTGATTCGCGCGGTTTTCAACTGGTCTAACAGCTCTGCGCTGCCGTAACCGCCCCGAGAACAAAATACCGCCCGAAAATCGGGATTGGTCAGAGCATCCTGAAGTTCTTTCAGCCGGGACTCGAAGGGGCCGGCAAAATAGCCATCTGGCTTGCGATTTGCGGAAGTTTCCTGCACTCGATAATCGAGCTGTTCCAGGTTCTCGCAACCTCGAAGGAAGCGATCCTGTTTGGCGGAACTTGCAGGCGAGACCACAGCGATCGTGCTTCCTGGATCCAGCGCCGGTGGCTTGAGAGGCTTCCGCATTTGAGGATGGTAAACCAAAAGTATACAACGCACCGGGGAAGCGCGAGAGTAGCCAGGACATCGAATGTTGCTCTGGCGGCAACGCGGCCGCGTGACGCCCGGGCAGGGCGTTAGAGCGTGAACTGGGTCATTTTGGAAAAGTGCCGGGCGCGGGCGTGAATTTCCGAGCGCTTCAGTGTTCGGAGCCGGTCCAGACCAAATTTCTCTACGGTGAAGCTTCCCATCACTGAGCCATACACCATCGCGCGCCGCAATTCAATGTCGCTCGTCCGGCCCACGCTTGCCAGATAGCCCATGAAGCCGCCCGCGAACGTGTCCCCCGCGCCGGTGGGGTCGTGTACTTCCTCAAGTGGAAACGCTGGGACACTGAAGGCGCGATTCTGATGGACAAGCATGGCGCCATACTCTCCGCGCTTGATCACCAGCGCCCTCGGGCCCAGCTTGAAGATGTGGCGGGCGGCGCGCATCAAGTTATGTTCGTTTGAAAGCTGGCGCGTTTCGGAGTCATTGATCACCAGGATGTCCGTGTGGCGCAGCGTCTCTCGTAGCTCCTTGGGCGTCCGCTCGATCCAGTAGTTCATGGTGTCGAGTGCGACGAGTTTCGGGCGGCGCTTGACCTGGTGCAGGACCGAACTTTGCAACGTGGGATCAATATTCGCCAAAAAGATGTGTCCGGACGATAGATAGGCTTCGGGCAAGCGAGGCTTGAACTCCGCGAAGACGTTCAATTCGGTCGCGAGCGTCGTTCGCTCGTTCATATTGTCACTGTAACGCCCGGCCCAGAAGAACGTCTTCCCCGCAGCCCGCTCGAGTCCATCTGTGTTCACACGGCGGCCGCGAAAAATGGACGCGTCTGTCTCGGTAAAGTCGTCGCCTACAATTCCGACGAGATTGACGTGCGTAAAAAAACTCGCGGCGACGGAAAAATAGGTTGCCGCGCCGCCCAGCATCCGGTCCACTTTCCCAAACGGTGTTTCCACTGCGTCAAACGCAACCGAACCTACGACAAGCAATGACATGATCAGCGAGCTCCCCGTTGGATGTATTTTCCAGCGATCACGCTGAGCCGTTTCCGGGCGGCGGCGGAAATGAAGGCACGGTCGGTAACGATGGCGTGAGCCAGTGACGAGCCGCACTTGCACGCGCGCTCCGCCGGCATCGCCCGCACTGCTTCGCGCACGACCGCCTGCGCGTTTTCAGCGTTCTTATTCAAATTGGAAATAATTTCTTCGAGCGTCACGGAAGCGTGTTCCGGATGCCAGCAGTCATAATCCGTGATCATTGCAATCGTCGCGTAGCAGATCTCGGCTTCCCGCGCGAGTTTCGCCTCGGTGACGTTGGTCATCCCGATCACTTCAAAGCGCAATTGGCGATGCACATGCGCTTCGGCGAGAGTCGAGAACTGAGGACCTTCCATGCAGATGTACGTGCCGCCGCGATGAACGCGCACCTTGGCGCGGTCGCAAGCTTCTCCCAGCACGCCCGTCAGCTGCGCACAGACAGGCTTGGCGAAACCCACGTGAGCGGCCACGCCGTCGCCGAAAAAAGTGGATATTCGGTGGCGCGTGCGATCGTAGAACTGGTCGGGGATTAGAAAGTCGAGCGGCTTGAGATCTTCCTGGAGCGAGCCGACAGCACTGACCGAGATGATTCTCTCCGCGCCGAGTTGTTTCATGGCGTGAATGTTGGCGCGGTAATTGATTTCTGCCGGGAGAAAACGATGCCCGCGCGCATGCCGCGCGAGAAAGATGACGCGCTTCCCCTCAAGTGTTCCTATGACAAGCGCATCGGACGGATCGCCGAACGGTGTCTTGACATGCAATTCGCGTGCGTTCTCGAGCCCCGGCATTTTGTACAGACCGCTGCCGCCAATGATGCCGATGCGCGCTGTGTCGCCAACGGCGCTGCGCGCCTTCTTCTTGTGTTTCATTTTCGCCATGAATGAATCCTCATTCTGGCGGGCTCCCAGTGGAGCCCGCACTCGGGTGGAAAACAGAATTATGAATCGATCACAACAGGTTCCAGGACGAATTTTCCCTTTTCTTCGCGCAAATAGCCTGCCGGGGTTGCTGGCTCATGGCCAAAAATCACAAGCCATCTTTCGCGCACCGCCTGGGGAATCCATTTCTTCTTGTTCTCCAGCGTCGTGAGCGGATACAAATCGTAACCCATGATCCAGGGATACGGCAGATGCGCCGCCGTGGGAATCAAGTCCGCAAAGAAAAACACGGTCTTGCCGCCACCCGCCAGGCGCACGCACATCATGTCGCGGTTGTGTCCCGGCGCGCGGATCAATTCGATGCCGGGTAACACCTTGGCGTCCCCATCGAGCAGGGACCACTGTCCGGATTTTTCCATCGGGACAAAGTTTTCGGGGAAATAGCTTGCACGGTCGCGATCGCTCGGCTCTTTGGCGTGTTCGAGTTCTCCCCGCTGAACGATATATTTCGCGTTGGGGAAGACCGGTAGGGCCTCGCCATTCACGATGCGCGTGTTCCAGCCGCAGTGGTCAAAATGAAGATGGGTATTAATCACAACGTCTATCTTTTCCGGAGGAACGCCGCGCGCTGCGAGCTTTTCCGGAAGCTTCGGAGGGCCTTCGAACGAATAGATGTCTGCGCGTTTTGCGTCCCACTTATCGCCCGCCCCTGTTTCCACCAGAATCCACTTCCCTGCCGCACGGATCAGCAGAGAATTCATGGCCATGAGGATGCGATTGCGGCTATCGGGCGGGGAAACACGCTCCCACATGGGCCGCGGTATCACGCCAAACATCGCGCCGCCATCCAGACGGAATGTTCCGTCGGTCAGAAGCCAGAATTCGAGATCGCCGAGTTTCATCCGCTGTTCCGTACGTTGTTCCGTGAAAGGCCCGCGCGCGACAGCAATTCGTGCACGGCCGCGTAGGGATCCTTTCTCCGGTCCGCCACTTCACGAGCCAATGCTTCGAGCGCGGCTTCTCCCTGCGCGCCCGAAATGGCGCGCTCCAGGAATAATTCTCCGGCGAGGGTGGCGAGACGCCGTTTCCAGTGCTCTATTTTCTTCGACTGACGCGCCGCGTCCCGGTCGAAGTGCTCGCGGTATCGCGCAATCTCGGCGGCCAGTTCCTCCACACCTTTGTTCTCCGTGGCTACGGTCCGCACGATCCTCGGCTTCCAA
>JBGPXQ010000249.1:0-3677 GCA_041492805.1 Terriglobia bacterium
AACTGGGCGGCGGGGAAAACGCTGTGGGTGCGCGTGGACACGCGAAATAAGCGCATCCTGTGCGGCGTGCCGATCGGCGCCGCTGCGTCACCCAACCGCATCCTCATGCTCGATTATCGCGGCCTGCTCGACGCCGGTGAAATCGCCTCGCTCGCTTCGGTGCATTTCTCGACGTTCACTGGAAAACTCTACGCTGTGGGCCGCTCGCGCAAGTGGTGCCCGTGGAATATCACGGCGAATTCCTGCACGCTCGCCGAGCGCTCCGACGGCACGTCGCAGATGTTTCTCGGGAACGGACGCGTCAGCGGCGCGGGAAACGGCAAAATCTACCAGCTATCCGACACGCAGTTTTCCGATGACGGCGCGGCGATCAATTCTTATTACACGACGTATTTTTTCCTGAGCCACGACCTCGAGCAGGCCTACCAGGTGCGTTCGCATCGCAAATTATTTTCCTATCTGACGGTGTACGCGGAAGGGGCAGGGAACTTGAACCTGTCTTCGTTCGTCGCCAATGAAGCCTACCCGACTGCGCTCGCGCCGCTGCCGCTTTCTTCGCCCTCGCCAAAGGATCTCGAGCTGCCAATCAATCTCTTGGGCGAGCGAATCGCCTTCCAGGCGGGTACCAACGCCCCCGGCGCGTGGTTCCGCCTCGAGCGGTTCATCCCGTCTCTGCTGCCCGATCCCTGGGCGCCCGTGCGCGGCGGGAATTAGCAGAAACCTTGCAGTCCCACGCCCCACTGTGATTTCTTGGCATTCCGAACGAAGTGAGGAATCTCTCTTCAATTTGAATGCGCTCCCAATGACCTCCGGCCAGAGTATTTCATGCCCATCATCAATGACAGGTACTACGCAAGTCCTCAATATGGCAGAGGCCTTGAGAGTGCCCGCGCCGCCGATGCCGAGAGCAGACGCATGCACGGAGAGGAAGAACCATCGTGGCTGGATCACTTCCTCGGCCTTGTGCCCGCCGCGGCTGAGAAGCAACGAGACGCGAAACCAGATAGAGTCGAAGCTCAGTTGAAAGATGATAATCGCACCGACCGTGCGGCAATGCCCTATTCTGAAAAAACGCATGGCACCGTGGCCGAGCACGAAGCCATGCAGTCTACGGTTATGAATCGTGTTGCAAGCGGGGAGAGGCAATATATTGACACAGGTAATCTAGTTAACGAGTATAATGTCATTCATGCTCCACACCAGTATCAAGGCGTCACCAAACCGGACTTTCTGAAATACAAATCAGGGACAACAAACAATCCAGATGCCCAGAATGCTGTCAAAGCAGATGAAAACCTTAAGCGAACTGGCAAACCCACTAACGATGCAACCTTCTTTATCGTAAATCACGGAGGAAAGCCGCCGACGGCCAAACAGGTGCATAGTCTAGGGAACGTCACGCCAGCGGGCCATGTGGGCGATGTTTATCTTTACAAACCGAAACCGCCTGCGACGAGGCACTGAGCACTGGCGACATCAAGAATGGAAGCGGAGACGATGAATTACCACAAGTTTCGGAGGATCATTTTCACGACGCTCGGCTTTTTTTTGCTGGCAGCTGAGGCCAAGGCACAATGCCTCCGTGGACTTCAATTCGCATACTGTCCTGCCGCGGACACGCTGTACGTGCTCACCGAGACATCCCTCGGGGCATGGAATGTTTCCGAGAGAAAAGTCAAATGGCAGATCAAGTTGCCTAAGGGAGTAGTTATTTCCAACCTGGTAGCTACGGCGGACCGCGTGGCCTTTGCTGCGGAACAATATCCGTCCACCATACACGCCTATGATGCCTTGACCGGCAAGGCGTCCTGGCAGGTGGAACGAAACAGGATCGAAACGATGGGTTCCCAGGGGCCATATATTTTTGCGGAAACCGATGAGCTGGAGGGCCTGATCGCCATCGACTGCAGGACCGGCAAGATCGCTTGGACCCACGAGGGGAAGAAGCGGGGATTCGCGAACATTGAGGCTTCGTCCGATGGAATTCTGCTGACAAGTCTCTTTGCGATTGATGCCTACTCGGGCCGCGTCTTGAAACGCTGGCCGAAGGATTGGGACGTTTCCGTAGCTATGTTCGCGGGCGATCTTCGCATCATCGGAACTGAGCATGCATGGTCCCAACACGTCACCCTTGCCGTCTATTCCGGGCCCGCCTTCAAGCTGCTATGGGCCCGAAGCGACCCGAAAAATCCGATCGTCGCGGGAATCGCCGCCGAGGGCGACAAGATGCTGGTGGCCACCTATGAGGAAGAGCATATGTTTCGCCCCGGGCGCGCTGCATTGGAAATGATGTCCGCGAGGACGGGCAAAACCATCTGGACCAAGGAAATCACATCTGATTACATGCTGCTGCCCACTCCTGTGACACTGACGCAAGGCACGGCAATCTTTTTCATGGATGACACGCCGGATTCGAGCGTTATGCAGGCCTTTGACGCGAACACAGGAATACAGAAGTGGATCGTTCACACCGATCGCAGGCTGACCGATGGCGTGTGCTCCGGTCAGAGCTGCTACTTCGGGGCAGTTTCCAACACGATTCTCGAGGTCGATGCGCAATCCGGCGCAGTGTCCTGGCTTTCGCTTCCGAAGCAATAGCCTCACAGCGAGCGTGCTGAAGTTAATTGCGACTCCACAACCCAATTTCCATCGAAGAAGTAAGCGCAACTCTTCGCCAGACCTTCCCCTCTATGCTGAAAATCGGCCAACTCGCGCAGATCAAGGGCGAGTCGCCCTACGTGTACGAAGCATTGACGCAAATCGTGAACGCGGTGAATTCCGTCGGCCGTGCGACTGGTGTCGATCCTTCCGGCACCATCAGTCCCCCCGCGCCCATCGGCAGCTTGAGCGTGACCGCCGCCGACGGCATCTTCGACCTCGCCATCACGGATAATTCCTCCGTGCATCGCGGCATTTTCTATTTTGCCGAGTCCGACACGACGCCCGCGTTCAGTCGGCCCTGCGTGCATTTCCTGGGCAGCTCGCGCAACCTGCGTGTCGCTCTCGGCAATCAGGCGCTCTACTGGCGCGCATATTCGCAGTATCTCGGTTCGGACCCGTCAGCGCCGGTCACGTTCGGGACACCGGCAACGGCAGTCACTGGTGGCGGCACGGCGACTGGCCCGCAGTTGCAGCCTTCGATGGGGAGCGGCACAGCTCCAGGCACCGCCGGCGGCTCGGGCTTCGGCAAATTAACCGAGAGCGCCTCCGGCCCTGTCATCCTGCGATAGAAAAGAAGTCTCGAGGCAGGTCCCAGTAGCACAGGCTTTTTACCCTGATCGAAGTGAAGGGCAGCCTGCGCGCTTTTGTTTTCTCCGCCGCTTAGAAACCCGCACAGACTGAAGTCTGTGCTACTAACACCCTCGTACGCTGCCGAGCGATCCGTTCCCGTGCGCATACGCGAATACACGCCGTCCGATCTCGATGCGCTGCGTCGAATGCACGCCGCGCAGAACTTCGGCTATTCTTTTCCTGATCTCGAAAGCCCGCTGTTTCTGTCGAAGCTTGTGCTTGAAGATGACGGCGAAGACAGGGTGCGGGCTCCACTTGGAGCCCGCCAGAATATCGACTCGGGAAGGGAAGAGGCGGATCGAAATTCCCCACCCGCGGGCTCATCTCGCGTAACGATGGCAATTCTTCAGCGGCTTACGGCGGAAACATATTTGTTGCACGATCCT
>JBGPXQ010000130.1:0-7157 GCA_041492805.1 Terriglobia bacterium
AAAACGGTCCGACCGTCTGCGCAAGCTCCTAAACACTTCACTCGGTTTTGCGGCGAATCAGAAACATATTTGGTGGGGAGTGAGCGCTGAAAACCGCAAATATGGCCTCCCACGCATTGAGAATTTGCAAACCGCTGACGCCGCGGTCCGCTTTCTTTCTATTGAGCCCCTCTTAGAAGATTTGGGGAAGTTCGATCTACGTGGAATCGACTGGGTGATCGTGGGAGGAGAAAGCGGCCCCGGAGCGAGAACAATGAAGAAGGAATGGGTTGTCTCGGTACGGAATCAGTGCAGGCGCGAGGGCGTGCCCTTCTTTTTCAAGCAATGGGGCGGCGTACGAAAGTCAGCAGCAGGCCGCAAGCTGGACGGAAAGACGTACGACGAATTTCCTCAACGAGTCCATCATCCAATCTTGGCCGCACAGGAATGTCTTGCTCTGGCCTCAAAGTTTGAGGCCACCTTCAAGAGAACCAAGCTGCTAGCCATATCCAGCCTAAGCTCGGCACCCCTTGAGCTTGCACCTTGCTAATCTTCGTCAATACTCAAGAACACGAACGGTGAGGAGCGCGTTACTCCGAACTGTCTTTCTCCGGGGGATCAGGGACCCCCAATTTCGAAAGGCGGTAGCGTAGGGCGTTGCGGGAGAGGCCGAGGGCGCGGGCGGCCTGGCTCTTGTTGCCGTTGGCGCGGCGGAGGGCTTCGCGGATTGTTTCGTCTTCCCATTGTTCAAGCGTCATGCCGGGCGGCAGGATGTGCGCCGAGCTCGAAGCAGTGCGCGCGGCGGGATCGTCGAGGTAAATGTCAGCGGCGTCGAGCGTCGCGCCTGCGGAGAGCGTGACGCCGCGCTCGATGATGTTCTGCAACTCGCGGACATTTCCCGGCCAGTGATACTCCATCAATCGCTTCATGGCTTCAGGCGTGATGCTGGTGACGGGCTTCGCTGATTCGCGCGCGTGGCGCTCGAGAAAAAAGTTCGCCAGCGCGGGAATGTCCTCCTTATGATCGCGCAGCGGAGGAATGTCGATCGCCACCACGTTGAGGCGGTAGTAAAGGTCCTCGCGGAACGTGCCTTCCTCGAGCGCAGCGCGAAGGTCGCGGTTAGTAGCGGCAACCAGGCGCACGTCCACTTTGTGCGTTTTCGTGCCGCCCAGGCGCTCGAACTCGCGGTCTTGAATCACGCGCAGGAGTTTTACCTGGATGGCTGCCGGCACGTCGCCGATTTCGTCCAGAAACAGCGTGCCTTTGTCAGCCAGCTCGAATTTCCCCGGCTTGCTGGCCGACGCGCCGGAGAACGCGCCCTTCTCGTATCCGAACAGCTCGCTTTCGAGCAGGGTTTCCGGAATGGCCGTGCTGTTGATCTTGATGAAGGGGCCGGAGGCGCGTTGCGAATGTTCGTGAATGGCGCGGGCGATCAGGTCTTTTCCGACGCCGCTTTCGCCGCCCAGCAGGACCGTGGAGTTGGTCGGCGCCACGCGCTCGACCAGAGCGAGCACCGCCTGCATTTTGTCGCTCTGCGCCACGATGCTGTCGTAGGCATAGCGGCGTCCCAGCGCCTCGCGCAGCGAGCGATTTTCCTCACGCAAGCGGTGCGAGTCCAGTTCCTTGCGAATCACCAGCATGAGTTCCGCGAGCGAAAACGGCTTCGTCACGTAGTCGCTCGCGCCGATTTTCATCGCTTCAACGGCCGATTCGACCGTGCCGTACGCCGTCATCACGACCACGGGCAGCGCGGCGTTCACCCGCTTTACGGCCTGCAGAAATTCCAGGCCGCTCATTCCCGGCAGGCGCAAGTCGGTCACGACGAGGTCCGGCTTTTCCCGGGCCAGAAGCTGTAGGCCGGTCTCCGCGTCGGCCGCAGAGTGAACGAGGAAGCCTTCCTCGCCGAGTTGCAGTTCGAGCAGCCGCCTCATCTTGGCTTCGTCTTCGACGACGAGAATCGCCGTTTTTTCGTGGCGCGCGTTCACGGTTGGTTCGATGCCGCGGCCCATCGGGCCGTTCCACCATTGTGCCAGCCCGCGTACAGCGAAGTGAAGCCGCAAATCGCATGCAGCAACGGCGTTGGAAAATGCGAACGGGTTTCCGCATGCTACCCGCTCGCAGAAAATCGACCACTTTCGGATAATGACGTTCCTTGGGAGTTGTGGTAAACGACATGGTGGTTTTTGACAGACGGCAAGTGCATGTGTATGTTTCCGGATAGAGCGGTCGGTGTGGGATCATCCGAGTTTCCACATCGCGTCAGAAACTTCGGTAATTCAGAATTGCTGGAGGTTACACAATGCAGACTAGGCGTAGGCGTCTTATAACGGGACTGTACTTGTTCACGGCCCTCTTGGTCGCTGCCGCACCGATCTGGTGTTCGGGTCTTACGTCGCTCTTGTTTGCCGAACAGGCCACGAACTCCGCCCCGGCAACCTACGTCACGACTGCCGAGATTGACGCTGCCCTGCGGCAAATGCCACCAAACAGCACGACTTATGACAAACCGATCAAGACAGTTGACGCGGGGGCGTACAAAGTAACAATCGTTGTCCTCCGGCGGATACCGGGCAAGACTGCCGATAGGGGCCTCCTGCACGACAGGGTGACGGAGGTCTATCAAATACTCACAGGTGCCGGGATGCTTGAGACCGGAGGCGCTCTGGTGGATGGGCAGCCCGTGGACCTCACTTCAGAAGCCGCCGGCCCCAGCATAAGAGGCACCATTCAGGGCGGCGAGACCCGCCGGATGGGACCTGGCGATGTGGTCGTGATTCTTCCCGGCGTGCCGCATAGGTTTAGCAAGCTCGAAGGAACCACTACTTATCTGGTGACCCGCATCGAGGCGCCCCGTCCCTAAAGAAAGCAAGCAATTCGGAAACGTGCTATTGCCGTTCGGGAACTTTCATTGACCCGGCAAGCGAGCGGAGTACAATCGTGGGAGACTTAACAGTCGGGAGGGCGCATTGAGAACTCTCATTCTGGCGATTGCCGTGTTTTTGGCTGTTCCCACAATGCGGGCGCAGCAGGCCGAGGCTGAAAAGAGTGCCCCACAGACTACACCGCAAGAAACGACCGGCAATTCAACTGCGCAAAATAGCTTGCCCGATGCGATCAAGCCCGGCCACCCGCTTGATCCGGCCGACGTCGATATTCTTACAGGAAAGCGAGATCGGGAGATCGAAGCGGCCCGCAGGGCAAACTCACTCGCTATGGGGAGCTATGGTGCCTACACTGGTGCGTATGGGATAAATGCGCGGCGATCCGGCGCGCTCGATTTTTCGCTGCTGCCTTTGCGGCGGATGGGCAGGCCCTTCTTCTTTTTCAATATGGCGCCAGGCGGTTTTGGATCCCGCGGCTTTGGACGCCGACAGCTTCCCCGCACTCACTGACCAAAACCCGCCCGAACCAGATCCCGGAATCCGAGTTTATTGAACGGCGGTCTTTGCCACGTCGCCGATTTTGATCCCGGTGCCCGACACGACCTTGCAGACTGCGGAGATGTCGTCCACGTCGGTCACTTCGAGTTCACCGAGCTTTGAAGTCATTCGGCGAAGAACGGCTCCGGTGGCAGGGTCTTTGATCGTCTGTGTGACGCGCTCGACCGACATGTGATCGCCGACCTTGATTCCGGTTTTCGCGCCGACGTTCAAAACGATCTGCCCGCCGTCAACCGCTGCGACCAGGCCCTCAACCTTAACCACTCGCGCCTGCAGCTTGCCCGCCGATCCGATGACGCCCGTGGTCATTTGGTCGACTGCGGCCTTGACGGCTTCACCTATGATCGTGTTCTGAAAATCGCTTGAGCCGAAGTCGACGCCGCCGGCGCCAAACCCGTGCCAGTTTCCTCCTCCACCCAACATGGAAGTGCTGCTGCGTTTCGATTCGCCTTTGCCTTCGGCTACGCCAAGAATCTCCGCCGTGTCGATGTCCACCAGCCGCGCATCCAACTGGACGTTGGCCTTGGAGTCTTTCTTGCCGATCCCACCGAGCCCGAAGCCGCCGAAGCCTCCTCCGGCGCCGCCGACTTTCAAGTTCTTGGTCTCATTCCCAAACTGGGTGATGCTACCCACGATAATGGCATCCACACCGAGCAGCTTGCCCAGCTTCGCGGCTGAAGCCGGATTGGCTCGGTCGCTGTTCGAAAAATTTTGTTCAGCGAGGATCTTGTCGAGCGCCTTCCGTTCGATCACGCTGTAAGTCCCATCTGTCACCAGATTTTTTACGAGAAGGTCGGAGATTCCTTTGCCCACGTCGACGTCCGATCCGAACAAGGCCGCAGAATTGGTGCGAACTGTCGCATAATCGAAGTCGAACACGGCGACACGCTTTTTCCTTGCCTGGGCGGGTTGCGGGCTGGAGGCAGGCGCCACGCTGGGAGCGGGCGCCGGGTCAGGAGCAGGTGCCGGGTCAGGAACAGGCGCCGCGGAGGTCTTGGCCTTTGCAGGGGGCGGGGTGGTCGAAGGCGTCTTCTTCTGCGACTTTGCGCCCAAAGGCAGGCAAAGGACGCTCAAGACGACGAGGGCGGCGATTCGTTTCATGGCAGTCTCCTGTTCTGAAGTGACTGAGCGCGGAAGTACCAACGACTTAGCGTTTGCGTCGCCTGATTCTAGTGAACAAGGAATCGTATTGTCAACCGAAGGGTCGCAAATCGGAGGACGAAGAAACATTCCCGCTTCATGAGGCCAGTCTCATTCCCAATCGCGTCCGTTACGCAGGCATTTTCCTTGTCTGCCGTATGCGCCATGCCGCGAGGCCAGCCGGCACTGCCGAAAACACGAAAAACAGGAAGATCGTCAGCAGCAGGTCTTTGAACCCGGGCGCGAAATCTCCGCCATGTTGAATGGCGAGCACACCGATGTAGTACGCGGTTGGCGCAGCCAGCACCATTTCGGAAATCAGATATACCTTCAGAAGTCTTCCCCGGAAAAAGAGTATCGCCGCCATCAAAACCAGCCACGCGGCTGTAAACCATTCCACGGGATAGATCGCCTTGTTATCAAAGGAGAAATGATTGATGAGCAGGACGGGAATTCCCGCGCGAGGATCGAGAATGAATGGAGGGCCGCCCGGCCAGCGATAAATTCCGATCTGATAGAGACAGAGCGCGAACAGATATGCGCCAAGAAGGCGCTGTCGTTCGGGTTCTTTTTGGCCCGCGCCCATCTTTCAATTATTGCGCGCTGCATCTTGCCGTGTCCATGACCACTGTGAACTCATTGACGGCGTGGCGCATGCTAGAATGCGTTGCGAGTTGGCATGTTCAAGAAAATCCTCATCGCCAATCGCGGCGAAATCGCCGTCCGGATTGTACGAGCCTGCCGCGAGATGGGCATCACTTCCGCCGCTGTCTATAGCGACGCCGATCGCGCCGCACTGCATGTCCGCCTGGCCGGCGAAGCTTACCCGCTCGGCCCTGCGCCCTCGCGCGAGAGCTATCTCCGGATTGACAAGCTGATGGATGTCGCCCGGCGCGCCGGCTGTGACGCCGTGCATCCCGGCTACGGTTTCCTTGCCGAAAATCCCGAGCTCGCACGGGCCTGCGCCGAAAACAACATCACGTTCATCGGGCCTTCACCCGAAGCAATGGAGCGCCTGGGATCGAAAACCGCCGCACGGCAACTCGCCGCGCGCGCCGGCGTGGCGATGGTTCCGGGCGTCCAGGATCCGATTGAGCACGTACAAGCGGCAGAGCGCATTGCGCGGCAACTTGGCTACCCTGTGCTGCTCAAAGCCGTCGCAGGAGGCGGTGGGAAAGGCATGCGCTTGGTTGGGGAAGAGGCGGAGATGCCGGCCGCGTGGCGCGACGCCTGTTCGGAAGCGCTCAATGCATTCGGGGATGCGCGCATTTATCTGGAACGGTATCTCGATAGGCCGCGGCACATCGAGATTCAAGTATTCGGCGACACGCACGGCCATATCGTGCATCTCGGCGAGCGCGAATGCTCGGTGCAGCGCCGGCACCAGAAAGTCATCGAAGAATCGCCGTCGCCCGTCATAACCCCCGACCTGCGCCGCGCGATGGGCGAAGCTGCCGTGAAATTGGCGCGTGAAGCGGGCTACACGAACGCGGGAACAGTGGAGTTTCTGGTGGATGCCGCGCGGAATTTCTATTTCCTCGAAGTGAATACTCGCCTTCAGGTCGAGCATCCCGTCACCGAGATGGTGACGGGCCTCGATCTTGTGAAGCTGCAGATTCGTATCGCCGCGGGCGAAGCTCTTCCCTTCACGCAGGACCACGTTGCGATTTCCGGGAACGCCATCGAATGCCGGCTCTACGCGGAAGACCCCGACAATCATTTTTACCCGTCACCCGGAAAAATTCTTTCGCTGCGCACGCCGTCGGGCCCGGGCATCCGTCTGGATGACGGTGTCTACGAGGGTTTCACGGTCCCGACCGAGTACGACCCGCTGCTCGGAAAACTCATCGCCTGGGGACGCGATCGCGCTGAGGCCATCGCGCGGCTGCAAAGCGCACTCGAGGAATACACTGTCACAGGCATCAAAACCAACGCGGCGCTCTTCCGTCGCATTCTGCGCGATCCAGAATTTGTCCGAGGTGAAATCTTCACGCGCTGGTTTGACGAGCGGCTTCCGCATCTCCGCGCGAACAGTGAGAACTCAATCGGGCGCGATCCAGGCGCCGAAGATGTAGCCATTGTTGCTGCTCTACTTCAACACCTCGATACGAACGGCGCAACAAAAGCGGTCGGTCCTCGCGCTGGTCCCGAATCTCGCTGGAAACGCGAGGCGCGACTCGAGCAAGCAGGCCGCGACGAGTGACCCGACAATGAAAATTGATGTTCTCATTGATGGCACGCGACACTGCGTCGAGCTTACACGGTCATCTGATGAACCTTCGCGCCTCACCATCACGATCGACGGCCGGCGAGTCGAAGCTGACGCCGTCAAGATCTCACCCGGCGTGTATTCCGTTCTTCTCGACGGGCGATCGCTCGAAGTCCGTGTCGAAGCGGTGGCTGAAGGGCTGCTGTTGCATGCTGCCGGCCGCGAGTTTCGCCTGGAATTTGTGGACCCGCGCTCCTGGCGCCGCGGTCGCGGGGGAAGAATCGATTTTGCAGGCCGCCAGCAGATCTCCGCGCCAATGGCTGGAAAAGTTGTGCGCGTACTGGTTGCACCGGGTCAGCATGTCGAAGTGGGTCAAGGTCTGTTGGTTG
>JBGPXQ010000213.1:0-4795 GCA_041492805.1 Terriglobia bacterium
AGATGTGCGAAATTTTGTCTGCCAAACCCGCCTGGTGGATGGCGGCCACCGAATCTCCACCGCCCACGATTGAGGTCGCGCCTCGAGCCGTCGCCGCAGCCACGGCGCGCGCAATTTCCAGCGTCCCATTCGCGAACGCCGGCATCTCAAACACACCCATCGGCCCGTTCCACACGATCGTCCTTGCGCGTGCCAGCTCAGCGCTGAATCTCTTGACTGTCTCCGGCCCGATATCGAGTCCCATCCATCCGTCTGGTGTCGCGTCCGCGCTCGTCGTTTGCGTTTTCGTGCCCGCTTTGAATTCCTCGCCCAACACATGATCGGTAGGCAGAAGCAGACGAAAGTTGCGAAGTTTCGCCTCCTCGATCAGTTTTCGCGCAAGGTCCAGCTTGTCGGCTTCCACCAGAGAATTCCCGATGGGCAGTCCCTGTGACTTCAGAAACGTGTATGCCATTCCGCCGCCGATCAGCATGGCGTCAGCAACGCGCATCAGGTTCTCGACCACTTCGATTTTGTCAGACACCTTTGCGCCGCCCAGCACCGCCACGAACGGCCTCTCAGGATTCGACAGCGCCTTGCCCAAATAGGCCAGCTCGCGCTCCATCAACAGTCCGGCTGCAGCCTGCTTCACGAAGCGCGTAATTCCCACGACCGATGCGTGCGCGCGATGGGCCGAACCGAACGCATCGCACACAAACAGGCCGTCGCACAGCGCCACCAATTGACGGGAGAAACCCTCGTCGTTGGCCTCTTCCTCGGCGTGGTAGCGCACATTTTCGAGCAACAGCACGCCGCCATTCGCGAGCGCCCGGCTTTTTGCTTCGGCGTCCGCGCCAATGCAATCCGCGGCAAAATCCACGGGCGCGCCCAGCATCTCCGCGAGCTTTGCCGCTACCGGCCGCAAGCTGTATTTCGGATCGGGCTTGCCCTTTGGCCGGCCCAGATGCGAGGCCAGCACGAGTCGCGCGCCGCGAGAACGCGCAAATTCAATCGTTGGCAGCGTTTCCCGAATGCGCGTATCGTCTGTGACGCGCCCTCCCTCCAACGGAACATTGAAATCGACGCGAACAAATATGCGTTTGCCTCCAAGTTCCAGATCACGGATCGAAAGTTTGTTCATGGTCTAAGTTCGAGGTGTGAGAGGGATTCCTCACTTCGTTCGGAATGACAACTAAAAATACTTTCTCCGCAAACTTCGAAGCCGCGACCCAGAAGAATCTATAGCTCCCCCGTGCACCGGCCTTCGGCACGGAACACGAATCACCATGCACGAGTCACCCAGCCCGCACCTACAGCTTCGACGCCAGCAACTGAATCAGGTCCCGGCAACGGCTCGAATATCCCCACTCGTTGTCGTACCACGCCAGTATTTTCGCGCAGTTTGTGCCCACAACGCGCGTGTAGCCGGAATCGACGATGGACGAATGCGGATTGCCGCGGAAGTCGGCCGAGACCAGTTCTTCCTCCGTGTATTCGAGGATGTTCTTCATTGGCCCCTCGGCTGCGCGGCGCAGGGCCGCATTTACAGTGTCGACCGTCACGGGCTTTTCCGTCATGACGGTGAGGTCCACCACGCTCACGTTCGGCGTGGGCACGCGGATAGAGTAACCGTCGAGCTTCCCTTTCAGCTCCGGGATGACCAGGTGCAGCGCTTTTGCCGCGCCGGTCGAAGTCGGAATCATCGAAAGCGCCGCCGCGCGCGCGCGCCGCAGATCCTTGTGCGGCAAATCAAGCAACTTCTGGTCGTTCGTGTAGGAGTGGATCGTCGTCATCGTGCCGCAGGAGATCCCGAACGAATCGTGGATCACTTTCGCTACGGGAGCCAGGCAGTTGGTCGTGCACGACGCATTCGAAATGATGTGGTGTTTCGCCGGGTCGTACGCCTTGTCGTTCACGCCGAGAACAACCGTCAGGTCCTCTCCGGTGGCCGGCGCCGAAATGATCACCTTCTTCACTGGACCGCGCATGTGTTTCGCGGCATCGGCAGCCTTGGTGAACAGGCCCGTCGACTCAATGACGATTTCCGCCCCGACCGATGCCCAATCGATCTCTGCCGGGTCCATTGTCTTGAATACACGGAAGCTCTTCCCGTCCACAGCGATCGAATCGTCAGTGTGAGTCACCTTTTGGTGCAAGTTCCCCAATACGGAGTCGTACTTCAGCAGGTGCGCCAGAGTATTCGAATCGGTGACGTCATTCACCGCCACGAACTCGATTGCCGGATTCCCCAGCGATGCGCGCACGATGTTCCGCCCAATGCGGCCGAAGCCATTGATCCCCACTTTGATCGACATAATTCCTCCGGAAGAGTGAATAGCACAGTCAAGGCTCGACACCAAAGAGTTCTCTCGAGTGGGCTGTGCGCAAAAGTGGCACAGCGGCTTCCCTGCCGCATATCGGCCTTATCGGGCGGAAGGTTACGCTATGCGTGCTTGACCTCACAAAGATAAACAGGAAACCGCTGCATTGTCCGATTCGCCCAGCATGCAGACACAAAATGCTAGGTTGGAGACACGCAAAAGTCAAACCGATTTGCCATAGAAGTTCCGCATCAGACTGCGGGACTGCCTTATCGGCGGATCTGCTTTTTCAGGATCCCCTCCAGGACGCTCAGCTTTCCGTCGATCGAACCGATCTGCAAGCCTAGAATCTTTGCGATCAAGGGATACAAATTGACGTTTTCGAACGGCGCCACGCTGACGCCGGAGCGGATGTCCGGGCCGGCGGCATAGAAAATTGCTTTCATCGCCGGCATCGTTTGCGGATCGTATCCGTGCCCGCCGCGATTGGGCGTCACGGGATTGCCGTTCAATCTCGGCTCATGCGCGACAACGTTATATGGCCCGGTCGGCACGACGACGGGGTCGCCCTCGCGCGAATTCGAATCGTAATGCAGGTTCTTTGGCATCTTCGCCCGGCGATACACCTCAAAAGCGTCGCTCGCACCAAGCAAGGAGCTATAGGCTGTTGCTGCGTCCGTTTCGGATTTCGCGTACAACAAGGGTCCTGACGTTTCGAATTGTGACAAGTCAGCCCATTTATCGAGCGCAACCCAGCCGCCCTGCACGGCTTCCATCCCGTGATCGGCGACTACAATTAGATCGATGGGCAAACGGAGCGTCGCGATTCCTGCGGATAGCTTTCCGATCATCTCGTCCACGCGCCGGACGGCCTCAGCGGTTTCAGGAGCGTTGGGCCCGAAAATGTGCCCGGCATGGTCGACATTCGAATAGTAGAGAGTGATGAAGTGCGGACGGTCCGCGTCCGGCAAGCGCAGCCAGGCGAGCAGTTGCTCGACGCGTTTGTCGTCAGGAAATTTGTCGTCGAACTGCAGGTAGTAGCTGGGCCGCGTGCCCTGAATTTCCGCTTCCGAACCCGGCCAGAAGAAGCTTGCCGCGCGCATTCCCTGCTTTTCTGCCAGCACCCACAGCGGTGTCCCGCTGTACCAGCTCCCGTCAGTGACAGTTTTGGGATTGTTGAAGGCGTAGCTCTGCTTGCGCGCCGGATCGTAAAAATTATTGGCGACAATGCCGTGATGCTCGGGATACAGCCCAGTCACAATTGTGTAGTGATTGGGAAAAGTAACCGAAGGGTAGGAGGGAATCATGCCCTCTGGGGCGCTGGCGCCGCTCGCAGCCAGCGCGAGCAGGTTCTTCGCCCCGTATTTCTGCGCATAGTCGTACCGAAATCCGTCGAGCGACACCAGAATAACGTAATGCTTGGCCCGCTGCGTCTCCGCGTTGGGCGCGTGCGGAACCTCGATGACTGGCGCGATGGACTGCGCGCTCGATGCAGCCACCGCGAGAATCAGAACAATCAGGGCCGACGACAAACGCGTTCGAATCATCTTCAGCAATGGTTCCAAAGCTCCACTCCCGGAAACCAGCTTTTCGAGCATCCGTCGCCCGCTTTAGAGGGGGAGAAACGGCGTCCTGCCCACAAAACTGGGCTAATGGGAATCTGTCTAGAACACAAGTAGAACACGAAAGGAGAAAGGACAATGAAGTTCAGTGAACAAATCATACGATCTGGGGACTACTGCGGAAACTGCTGAACCTGGATGACTTTGTCACCCTCGAACTTCACGAAGATAGTTTTCGCGGGCGGCTTCCCATAAATCCAATCTTCGGTTTCGGTCCCATCGGGTACCTTCTCGCGGACTTTGCGATCTGGGCGTCCGATTGCCGCGAGGACCATCTCGCGGTCCATACCCACGGCAGGCCGCTTGTCCTTGATCGCGTTCTGAATGTCGGGCGGTAGAGTCTCAACCCACTGCACAGCCGCGGAATGTTGTTTTGAAAAATCGAGAATGCCCGACAGATATTTCTTCAATTCATCGGGAGTCATTTCCGGGAGTGGCTTGTCGAAATCCAGGAATACTGTCGCTCCCGCGTGCGTATTCACGGGCGTTTCTGGTCCGGACGTCCTCATCGTGGGTATCCCTCCCACCTCCAAATGGATGCGGTCGCGCAAGCGCGTCTTCCCGCGCCCGCCGCCATTGATGCCCACAATGATCTGGCGATCCTTGAATTCCAGGCTTGTAATCTGCGCCCTATCGCCCGGATTCACTGCCGCGCCCGAGCTTCCAAGCGCTTGCCGCAGTACCTTCTCATCGAGCGGGGCGCCCGCCTTCATGTGGAAACCCTTCTTCCCCGCCGGAATGGGTTGCACCACGCGCGCGAATTCTCCGTCCACGAAACGCACCTGCGCCAGACTTGATTCCGGCTGCAGGGGGGCATGCTTGCTCGTGGGGGAGGTGGGGTGGGGGGGGTGGGTCGGTGGGGGGGAGGGTTGG
>JBGPXQ010000170.1:0-5847 GCA_041492805.1 Terriglobia bacterium
CGGGCGCTTGCGGACCGGCAAGTGGATATCGTTGCAGGGAATTCAACGGATGGTTTGATCGCAGCCCTGGGTATGGCTGCACTCGAGGACGACCGCCGTTATTTTCCGCCGTATGAAGCCGTGCCGCTCGTCCGCCGGGCAATACTCGACACGCATCCTGAAGCCGGCGCGGCACTGGGGCAACTCGCAGGAAAAATCTCCGAAGAAGAAATGCGCCGCATGAATTACGCGGTCGATGGCGAGCACCGCGACCCGGCCGAAGTCATACGAGCGTTTCGCAAGGCGAAAGGTTTATGAGTGTTTTCAACTGGCGCGATAAAGCCATCGGGCCAGGTCGAGGTTGTGTTGGAAGAAATCGCCGGAAGGCGCGTTTTTCGCGTTATAGACGAACAAAGGTATATCCAGTTCGTGCAAGGCTCCGTGCGACCGTAGTCCGCTCGGGAAATTCTCGCTTTCCATATCCATTTCTCCGAACACCGTGTCCTTGTCGCCCCACACCACCAGATCGCCGATCCGGGACTTCATCAACTTGTATTCGCGAGCCGCCTCTTCGCGAGCGATAACATGCTCGACTCCTTTGAGCCCTGAGAGGATGTCGCGGACCCGGCCGGCGTCCTGTTGGTTTTTGAGATACACATAGGCGGCTCCGCTGCATCCTCTATTGTGCTTCACGTAGCGGTCGCGTCCTGCGGAAAAAGCTTTTCGGAGCGGAACCCCTCGGCTGGCGCAGACTTTCTCAAGATCCCAGCAGTGGGTCTTGGCGTTCATTCCATGGTCTGCCGTGAGCAGGAATGCGGCATCGGGCGCCGCTTTCATTGCTTGTCCGAAGAGGTCGTCCATGCGGGCCAGGTGCTCTTGCGATTCGGGCGCTTCCGGAGGCCACATGTGCATTGGATAATCTGTGGTGTGGACGTAAACGCAACCGATGTCCGGGCGGCGCTTGAGGACGTCGATGGCAGCTCTCAGAAGCCAGTAATTGATCTCGCTGCTGTAGATTGGTGGCGCGGGGCCAAGATTCTTGACCCATTCTGGCGAAGGGTTCTCCGCCGTGAGCACAATCTCAGCGCCGCGCAAAAGGAAAGTGATCGTCTTGGCCTTGCTGGAAAGGAGTGCCGACTTCACACCTTTGCGGGCGGCGCGCTCGAAAAGGGTGGGAGCTAGCAAGAGGTCGGGGGACTCCATGTAGTCCTCTACCCCGCTCTGTTCATCAAAATATGTGTTTCCGGTGATGCCGTGCACCTCGGGCCAAACCCCGCAGCAAATGGAGGCGTTGTTAATGTTGGTAACGGAAGGCATAACGCCCTTCACGGGCTTGTAGAGTCCTTCGCGTTTCCATTGCTCGAGGACAGGCATCTTGCTTCCGGTAAGATAACCGAGCCCGAAACCGTCAAACATGATGACGACTGTTCTCTGAAGGGAACTCTTCTTTTCTTGGCCTTCCAAGATGTTCCCGAGGCCCGCAGATACGGCAGCGGCTGCTCCGTACTTGAGCACTGCTCGACGGTTAGGTAGGTCGATCATCTATTCCTCCAAGATTCAGTTCCGGTCATCGGGCACCACATCGGCGGGCTCGTAACTTGGCGGAAACGGAAACGGACCGGAATTTCCGTTTTGACTTCCCGGCCAACCGACAACGTACACTTTATGGCCTCAGTATGCCATACTCCCGCGCCTCCGTTTCGAACGACTGCAGCTGAGACCTTAGGACCGCCACGCTCCCGGATATTCTCCGAACCGATCGGCCGGAACGCCGGATCTTCGGCGCCACCGCATCGCAGGACCGTGGCACGGTGCATGAAACGTACCAACGCATCTTTCTCGGCCACGTGGTCCTCGCGGGCAGGCGATTGCAGAGATCGAAGGCTTCCGCACATTCCTCGAGAAAGTGGAGCAGGACCAGTTGCAGCGGCTGAATACAACAGGTGCATCTCCAAAGGCCGCAGTCGAGTTTGTTCCGTACGCCATAGCACTCGAAGTGAAGAAAGCGTGGGGAGATCACATGGCGGCAGCATTTTTTGCGACTACAACGTCGCGCTAACCGCATATTTGACGGCGGAAGGCGCTCGCAACAGCAGTTGCTCCAGGCAAATCCTCTCTGCTAGAGTGCGAGTGTGCTTGGTGATTATTTGTGGCGAAGCCCTGCAGCGAGGAATCTTGAGCGTTTGCGCTTATTCATCCTCCCATGACAACTGACAACCGAAAACTCACGCGGATCGTGACTGCCTTCCGCGGCCGCCGGATCGCCGTAGCAGGCGATTTCATGCTGGACCGATACGTTTGGGGCACGGCCACACGGCTTTCGCCGGAAGCTCCCGTTGCCGTGGTGGATTTCATGAACGACAGCCAGGTGTTGGGCGGAGCAGGGAACGTCGCAGCGAACCTGGCCGCGCTGGGGGCCACGGTTCTGCCATTCGGCGTAATCGGAGAGGATGAGCCGGGCCGCGCGATCCGCGGGTGCCTGGCCGCTGCTGGAATGAAGACAAAAGGATTAGTGGCTGACGCGTCGCGAATCACAACGGTGAAGACGCGCATCGTCGCAAGGCAGCAGCATATCGTGCGTGTGGACCGCGAGCGCCGCGAGCGGCTCAGCCGCCCCCTGGAAGAGTTGCTGATCCGGCGGATCAAAGCGGCGCTCGGGCGGATCGACGCTCTGGTCATCTCGGATTATGACAAGGGAGTGGTGACCGACGCGCTTGCGGACCGCGTGCTGACGGAATGCCACCGCCGCGGCGTGCCGGTGCTGGTCAAGCCAAAGACGTCGCGGCTATTTGCCTACCGGGGCGCGACTGCAATCGTCTGCAACTCGAAGGAAGCTGGTTTTTTCGTAACGCAACATCTCGATGATGACGAATCCGTCGGGCAGGCGGGTCGCGCTCTGCTGGCACATTTTGGCTGCTCGGCTGTGGTCATCACGCGAGGCGCGGATGGGCTGAGCGTGTTTGAAGATACGGTGCCGCGCAGCTTTCATGTGCCCGCGACCAGCCGCGAGGTCAGCTATGCGCGCGTGGGCCAGACGCGATTGGACCACGCCTCGCATGGCCGCCAAGTATTCGACGTTACCGGAGCCGGCGATACGGTGCTCTCCGTGCTCGCGCTTGCAGTCGCGGCGCGCTCTCCAATGCGCGATGCTGCCGTGCTTGCCAACGCAGGCGCGGGCGTCGTCGTCGGAAAACTTGGCACTTCGACCATCACGCCCGGCGAATTGCTCGCTGCCGTCCGAGACCTCAGATAACTAGTCCAGGATTTTTGTAGAGCCCGCCTTCAGGCGGGCATGTGCGTGAACTTCGCGGCAAGCACGATGTTATGGCGGTGGAAAGCTCAGGGAATGGTCAGAACGTTCGACCCAGAGCCGCGCCTCTTGGTTCTGGGCAAATTTTACGGAATCCTCGGGCGTGGGAAACGGGGCATACGCGCTGAGTTCGACAACAACGACCACCCCACTGCCGCCTTTAGGTGGCATTTCGGCGCTCTCGATTCGAAAGCTCTTGATCGGACTGTAGTAACCCTTCGGCCCCCAGAATCCCAGGAAGTCCTGATAGGTGAAGCTGGAATTGGGAGCCGGGTGCCAGATTTGATACGCCTGTTGAGTATCTCCGGCAATGACGGCATTCATGAACCGCTCTACGGTGTGTTTCTCCGGCGTGAACCGCAAGAAATACCACACACCCCCCGCAATCATCGCGGCCAACGCGACCGCGGTGATGACGTAACGCAGTGCTTTTGATTTCGGCTCTTCGGCGCCCGAATCGAGTATGCCCACGAATGCAGCTCCCTTCGGCATCTTATATCTGCCGCCTGAAAAATGCGACAGACAGACTGACGAGGAGAAGAGAAAACCCCACCAGGACTATGATGTCCGTATACACGCCTGCGAATCCCGTATTCTTCAGAAGCAGGGCCTTCAACGCGTGGACTGCGTAGGTGAATGGGTCAATGTAGGAAATCCAGCGCAGCCAGGACGGAAAGCCTTCGACCGGATAGATCGCCCCGGAAGGGAAATACAAGAGCGTATTGAGCACGCCAAACATAGCGCGCGGCACCAGCGGGTCACTCACGCGGACCATGAGCAGGAACATAAAACTAATCATGGCGACTGATGTGGTTACCAAAACGAATCCAAGATAAAACAGCCGCACCGGATCCCACAGCCGGTCAATACCGGCGATCAGCCCGCCGATGATCGTGATGGATGTTCCTGCCATGACTCCTTTGATCGCACCGGAAAAGATCAGGCCCAGGATCAGCTCCGATTTCTTGATGGGGGTCACCAGGTAACCCTCGTGAAGCCCGCGCGACTTGTCGTCAATGAACGTGATGCCCCCGCCGATCATCGCCACGATGAAGATTGACATCGCGATCGAGCCCGAGAGCAGGTATTTAATATATTCGATGTAGGGGTAAAGTTCGACAACCTGCAGATCAATCAGCGGGTTCAAGCGGGGAGTCGGCACGCTCAGCCGTTGCCCAGGCTGGAACGGATTCAGACCCTTATTGAGGTCCTGGACCATCAACTGCATCCGGCTGAGGATCTCATTGGTCACAAAATTGTCCGTATTGTCTTCAATGAAAGCGATGCGAGGCCGGTTTCCTTGATCCACGCGCCGAGAGTAATCATTCGGGATATAAATGACCGCGCGCACAAAACCAGTGCGAAGGTCAACCTCAGCATCGGAGAGTGAGGAGTAATCCTCGATGATCATGGTGCGCGGACCCGCCTCGATGGCTGCAAATCGCTCGCGAACGTCGCGCGAAGCGGCGGAGTGGTCCTCATCCACGACGGCGATCTTGATTCCCCTAATCTTGCCGCCGAAGGCGTAACCCAGCACGATAAGCTGCATAAGTGGAAAGATCATCGAGCTCACCATCAGCGCCGGGCTGCGGAAGAATTTCCGCATATCGCGCTCGATAATCGCCATGATGCGTTGCAGTTTCATGCCTTCGGATCGTCCTATTTCTGGCGGGCTGCAAGTGCAGCCCGCACCCTTACTTGTACAAATGGCTCATATCGCGCTGGAGGGTCTCCGACGCCGCATCGCGAAGCTGGCGGCCGGTGTAATACAGAAAGACGTCGTCGAGCGTAGTGCCTTGCACGGAAACGCGACGCACGGTCACGCCGCGTTCCCGCGCCATGTCCATCAGCTCTCCGACCGTGAGCGGCCCTCTGTTCGTGGCGATGTGCGTGACGCCGTCGTGGGCGGTAACGCTGGCGACCCCATCCAGTTTTTCAATCGATGAGTTCCAGTCCGCCGGGGGATTGTCGAACTCCGCTTCCACGATATCGGTGCCGGGCACGCTGTCCTTCAGTTTGGTCGGCGTATCGAGGGCCACGAGCACCCCATGGTCCACGATCGCGATCCGGTCGCACAGCCGGTCGGCCTCGTCCATGTAATGCGTCGTCAGCAGGATGGTCAGGTGGGAGGATTCTTTCAGCTTGTTGATCATTTCCCAGACGGCGCTGCGCGAGACCGGGTCAAGGCCTGTCGTCGGCTCGTCGAGGAACAGTATCTTCGGCGAATGCACGAGGCCGCGCGCGATCTCCAGGCGTCTCCGCATCCCTCCGGAAAAACTTCCTACCACCTTGTCCGCGAAATCGCTCAGGCCCACGGATTCGAGCAATCGCGGAATCAATTCCTGGCGCTGGGAGGACGGTAGTCCGTACAGCTTCGCGTGGATCAACATGTTTTCGCGCGCGGTAAGCTCAGGATCGGATGTCAGCGCCTGCGGGATAACGCCGATCGAGTGGCGAACGCCGTCGGCATCGGTCACTACGTTATGCCCGCCGACCACCGCCGTGCCCGAAGTCGGCGGCGTCAGCGTCGTCATCATGCGGATCAGCGTCGTCTTGCC
>JBGPXQ010000182.1:0-5482 GCA_041492805.1 Terriglobia bacterium
AGCCTCGAAATGAAGATAGCCCTGGCTCAATTCAATCCCACGGTCGGCGACTTCGAAGGCAATGCCGCGCGCATCCTCGAAATGTCGCGCGAGGCGAAGTCCCGTGGCGCGCATCTCGCCGTATTTTCGGAGTTGTGCCTCTGCGGCTATCCGCCGCAGGACCTCATCGAACGCCCCGCCTTCCTCGATCGCAATTTGAAATCGTTGAAGAATCTCGCGCGCGAAATTCCCCTGCCCGCGATCGTCGGCTACGTTGGCAAGGCCCAGGACGACACGGGGAAGCCGGTGGCCAACTGCGCCGCGCTCATCGCCGAAGGCAAAATCATCTTCGAGCAGCGGAAAATGTTGCTGCCTACCTACGATGTCTTCGATGAGTCGCGCTACTTTCAGCCGGCCCATTCGCAGCACGTCGTCGCTCTCTGCGATCAGCAGCTCGGCATCACCATCTGTGAAGATTGTTGGAACGACAAATATTTTTGGGCCCAGCATCTCTATGACCGCGATCCGGTCGCCGAGCTGGTGGGGCAGGGAACTACCCTGCTCCTGAATATCTCTTCTTCGCCCTATAACTTTGATAAGCGCGCCCTGCGCCTCGATATGCTCAAAGCTATGGCTCGCGAGCATCACATCCCCGTGGTTTACGTAAATCAAGTCGGCGGCAACGACAGCCTTGTGTTCGACGGCTCGAGCGTCGCTATCACTGCGGACGGCCGCGTGGCCGCGCTGGCGCGTTCGTTCGACGAAGACTTGATCCTGTTCGATACCGTGACGGGAGTCGGTGACATTCGACCCCAGCCCAGCGACGAGCTCGATGCTGTTTACCGCGCCCTCGTTTGCGGCACGCGCGACTACGTTCGCAAGTGTGGCTTTCGCAAAGTCGTCGTCGGATTGAGTGGCGGCATTGATTCCGCCCTGGTCGCTGCCATCGCTGTGGATGCTCTCGGCGCCGCGAATGTTCACGGCGTTGGCATGCCAGGCCCGTACTCGTCCGAGGGCAGCCTGCGTGACGCGCGGAAACTCGCGGAAAATCTTGGCATCGAGTTCCTCGTCTTGCCGATTTCCGATATTTTCGCGTCCTACCGCAAGACGCTCGCGCCTTCGTTTGCCGGGCGGCCCGAAGACGTCGCTGAAGAAAATATCCAGGCGCGCATCCGTGGCAATTTGCTCATGGCTCTTTCGAATAAATTTGGCTCGTTGGTGCTCAGCACCGGGAACAAGTCTGAAATGGCAGTGGGGTATTGCACGCTCTACGGTGATATGGCCGGTGGACTGGCGGTCATCTCGGACGTTCCGAAAACTGTCGTCTATGAGCTCGCCAAGCTTGTCAATCGCGGCAGGGAAGTCATCCCCCAGGCGACGCTCACTAAGCCCCCCTCTGCGGAGCTTCGACCGAACCAGACTGACCAGGACACACTGCCGCCGTACGATGTCTTGGATCGCATCCTGAAGGCCTATGTAGAGGACCTGCGCAGTCCCGAAGAAATCGCCGATCACTTCGGCTTCCCGCTGGAGCTGGTTGTGAAGATGGCGAGACTCGTGGACCAGAACGAATACAAACGCAAACAGGCGCCGCCGGGCCTGAAAGTCACCACCAAGGCGTTCAGTGTTGGCCGGCGTTTCCCGCTGGCGCAAAAATTCAAGACGTGAAATGTAGCCGCCTTCGCTGGCGGGCGGCTCGATGGGGATGTTCCGTTGTTCAACGCAATCTTGGGGAGGGATCAGATCGCATGATGCGTCGATTGTCTGTCCTGCTGTTGCTCGTGGCGTTGCCGGCGGCTGCCCAGGCGCCTGCGCCGTCAAAGGCTCTCACGGAAATCCAGATCGACCAGAAGGTCGAACATTTTCTCCGCAAGCTTTATGCGTGGGGACCTGCCTTCAAAATAAAACTGGGACCGTTGAAAGATACTGGAATCCCCGGACTCTACGAAGTTCCCGTCGCAGTGACGCAGGGAGAGCAAACGGATACGGGCCTGGTCTATACCAGCAGGGACGGTCGTTTCATCTTCCGCGGGGAAGTGGACGACACAACCAAGGATCCCTTCGCCGACAATCGCGCCCGGATTCATCTCGAAAGCTATCCTTCGAAGGGGCCCGAAAATGCGAAGGTCACTGTCGTGTTCTTCAGCGACTTTCAATGTCCACACTGCGCCGAGCTTTACAGAATTCTCAAAGTGGTCGAACCCAAGTATCCTCAGGTCCGATTTGTCTACAAAGATTTTCCCTTGCCGCAGCACGCCTGGGCGATGACAGCTTCGATCGCTGGACGCTGTGCGTACATGCAGTCGCCTGACTCCTTCTGGAAAGTTCACGATGCAATCTTCGACCGCCAGGAGTCCATCACGCCAGAGAACGTATGGGACGTGATGCTCGCCGTCGCGGGCCAAGCTGGACTGCAAGCCGATACCTTCCGCGCTTGCCTGTCTTCTCCCGAGGCCAAGCAAGCTGTCGAAGCCAACATTGCTGATGGCAAGGCCGTGAAAATATCGAACACTCCAACCGTCTTCGTCAACGGTCGCTCGCTCATCGGCGGACCCCAGGAGCTCCTCGAGCAGTACATCAACTTCGAGCTCACTCCTCCGCGCTAGCGTCCGCTTTCTCACCCGCCAATTGTTTTCCTCGAAATCCCACCGTCTCTCCTTTTGTAACGCGGACATTGCCCTTCATCTTTCGAACAAGTAGTAGAGTCAGTGCTCATACTCCGCCTTGTGGAGTGGTCCTTGGTGCTGGCGAGCCTGAAGATTACTTGACGACGATTAGGCTCTCATTCGACCCCTTTTGTTGCGGTGTTTGTTGCTGGCCGGACTGAAGACTACTTGACGACGATTTTGCCCTCGTTCGCCGCCTTTTGTTGCGGTGTTTAGTGCTGGCAAGCCTAAAAGTTACCCGTGGCCTTCGACCGCCGTCTAGGTCCGTAGAATCTTTGTGATGACCGGTCCAGTTGACCCAAGCGCGGAAAAATCCCTTGAGCCCAGTGCCACGCAACCCATTGTTTAACTCAGCCCTGGCAATTCTTGCGACGAGGATTTCCTCGATGCTGCATGAAAAATGAGAGCCATGCATCACGCCGAAACAACTCCAGCAACTGGCAAGACACACTCGCGATTGTCCTCAACGTCATAGCACGCACTTGCAAGGATTCACCCCAGAATCCACAACCTCGATTCTCTTCCACGCGGAGCACCAGCCAGCCACACTCTCGAATGAGCTCACCGGGCTACAACGCACCGGCAAGCCTTCGCCCCAGAACCTACAACCTCGATCGTTTTCAACGGGGGAAAACGCAGCGCCAAGCAGGCGCTTCAGCACACACAATCTCGATTGTTCGCAACTGGACGGGGAAGTTCGTAACGGCATGCATCCAGGCCACGGAATGCGTTCCGGCTCGGTCAAAAGGGCAGGTTGCCGAGCCCCACCCCATCTCGGAGCGCACCCGACCCCGACCATCCTCGTTCGCATCTTTCATATGCAACATAATAATCCTTAGCGGAAGTCAAGGAATTTGAGGGTTGTGAAGATGCGGTGAATCCTTGGCTTGAACGAACCAGGAAGGACGGCGAAGTCGAGGGGCAGGAGACGGGATATAGAGAACGGAGTAGACGAACTAAGAGCCCCGGGACCGTGGAGCTAGCCTTGGTGAAAGGAACGGCGGGATTTGTACGGCTGGCTCGATCTCGACCTGATAGCTCGTGGCGAAGGGCGCTCACAGGGAATGTCACCCGTGGTTGATCATATAACGGGCGCCGATCTCGCCCGGCAATGGTGAGTGCCCGCCGCGGACGAGGAAACTGTGAAGGGGGGCGTGCAAGGCAGTCTCGGACAGGCATCCCTATGGCATGGAATTTCGGTCCTGCGATGATCACCGGCTGGTTGTACGGAATCGTTGCGGACGGGCTTCGAGGTGTCGGGTGATGGCGGGCGAGGGACCATATGCGGCGCGGACGCTCGGCATTCATTCCAGGTGGTCTTGGAGAGGGACGTGGCTTGATATTGCTGGTCCGTTGTTTTCGCGGGGGGCCTAGTCATCGCTCTGAGATCAGGACAATGAGCGGGACCACCGTCGGAATAGGAAGGGCTCGCCGCTGGGTACTTCCACAGTTCTGCGGTTCGAAGCCAGTTAGCGCGGGATTATCGGCGGGCGGCGACGGTAGCGGCGGCACCGAAGCCGGCGCCGATGGCAAACCATTTTGCAGTGCGTTTGAAACGCTTCCAGAAGCCGCCGCCCTTTGCGGCACGAACAGCGGCGTCGCGTTCCGTGGCGAGTGCGTTGGATTTCGTTCGCTCGTCGGTGAGGTCGGCACGAGCGGCGTCGAGCTGCGCGCGGCAGGCGCGGCAATCCTGCACAAAATCGTAGAGCGGCTTGAGATCGGCGGCGGGCAACTGCGCGATGAATTGGTCTGGCGAGCTAGCTTGTGAAGAATCGTGTCCACTCTCGCTCTGGGCGCGGGAGTTTTCAGAGGCGTCCACGCCGGGCGAAGCAATTCCCTGCTCAATTCCCCTCCCGCTTCCCTGCTGCGTGGGGCTCGGGGTGACGGGAACAAGCTCAATAGGGCGCGGGAGCGACAGCAACTGCGGCAGCTCGCGCACGATTTGTTGCGGCGTTTGCGTCGCGCGTTTCTGCGCGGCGATTTGCGTGAGAGTGCCTTTCAATTCGGCGGCGCGATTCTTTTCGCGCGCCTCGGCCGTGGAGATGATTTGCTTTTGCGCGTCGAGCGTCGTCTGCAATTGCAGGCGGATGTCGTGCGCCTCGATCCACGAACGAAAGGCGAAAACAGCCGCCGCAATCAGCACGAGCGCAACCAATGACGAGAGGGCGTGCTTCGTAAACATGGCAGAACCTCGTGAGTAGCGAATCGTTGAAAGGCTCGAAGGCCAGCAATGGAAAATTGAAAATGGGCCGACTTTCCGCGATGGTCCTTCGATCAAGAAAACAAAGGAAGCAGGTTTCAAACCCGCGCGAGAAGGGCCCGGCGGAGACGGGCGCGGGCGGATAATTTCCTGCGGCGTGGCGAGATCATGTCCAACGCTTCCGCGGCTTCACGGGCATCTTCGTAAAGCGGTTGACGCGCCGGTGGGCGCAGCGGGTATTCGCGGCCCTTCAAACGGCCAGCGCAGGAACGGCACAGACTCTTGCCATTTTTCTCCAGATCCGCGTTGCGGCGGCAGCTCGAAAAATAGAAACAGGGCGTGGGGGAGATTGCCGGCATAGCAGCGGGTGGCGTGAGTCGTGATTTGTAATTCGTGGCGCGAAGTTGCGCGGAGACGTGCGTCCCGGCGACGCGGCCCCTACAATTCATTGCCACGAGGATCAGCGATGCATCCCGTTCAAATCGATCCAGCGGATGGGTGGCGGCTCGCCGGGCTCGATGCCCTGCGCTTTACAAATCGCGCGCAGCGCATGATAGATGTGCGGCAAGTGATTCGTCGCCATGTCCTGAACGAATGCGCGCAGGAGCTCGTCGTTGCGGATGCGGCGATAGAACCA
>JBGPXQ010000081.1:0-9251 GCA_041492805.1 Terriglobia bacterium
AACCGAGTTACTTGACGCCAAGCCTTCGGGAGAGGACTTCCGGTTGCCGTAGCGCCTGAAGCACGCATTCCACTCTGATACTTACCCTAAGATTGCGGCCGTGACGTCTGTCATATCCGCCCCGATGATGTTGGGCCTGGGCCCCAGAGGGAATGGTGTGATGCCACTCCTTGCTACAAATGCTCCCTGCCATCCGGCCTTCATGGCACCGAACACATCCCACGGATGTGCCGCGATGAGCATGAGTTCCCCCGGTTGCGCGCTGAGGTGCGTCGCCGCACTCCGGTACACCTCTAAATCAGGTTTGAACCGGCGGACGGACTCCACGGAAATAGCCTCGTCGAAATACTGAGCAAGGCCTGCGTTCTGGAGTTGTGCCTTAAGGGCCGACGCACTGGAATTCGTCAGCGTGGCCATGCGAAAACCTGCGGCCCGCAAGCGCTTCAGACTGTCGGGCACGTCGGGGTGCGGAGGCAGCGTGAGCACGCCTTGCAAAATCCGTGTCGCGTCCTCGGAAGATAGCTTTACTCCTTTGGTGTTCGCGAGCATCTCGAGCACGGCCCTTCCCACGGTCCCGAAGTCGGTATACGCGTCCGCCACGGTCACGACAAGGGAGTAATGCAGGAGAAGAGAAAACCACTCGTCCATCGCCTTGCCGTCGCCAAACACGCGTGTGAATTGCGGCCGCAGCGCGTTCAAATCCAGCATCGTCTGGTTCACATCGAAGACGAGCACTTTCGGCTTCGCTTGTCCGCGAATACTCTGTGGTTCGGAGGCGGTCTCACCGGAGAGAAAAATACTCGAGCTTCCGCCACCCGTATTCCGGCGGGCTCCAAGTAAAGCCCGCACCCGTTTCGCAAGAACGTTCAAGGGGTCGGTTATCATGGCGGACCCAAGCGAAGACGCGGCCAACGCGAACTTTCTTCTGCTCATAAGCGCATTCATTTATTCCTCCCGACAGTCCTAATCAGCCCGCCACGGAGAGCGTTCCGGCCAATGCCGCATCGCTTCGGTTGCCCAGGCGGTGGTCTTATCCGTGTGGCAAGACGTGCACGGGTTGGGGATTTTATATTTGTCCGTCATCGCCGGCGTGATGAACGCGAACGTGTGCGCACGCACGAAGACGGTAGGAATCGTGGCCTCGATCTTCGGCATGTGGCACGCCACGCATTCGCTGCCCGTGGAGCCTTCCTTATGGTGCGTATGTTCGGCAAGTGTTGCGGTACGGGGCCCATTTCGCGATTCGGGGGCGTGGCAATCCAGGCACATCTGGTTCACAGGCTTTCGAAGTTGCGCATAGTTCTCCGTGCCGTGCACATCGTGGCAGTCAAAGCAGGTGACCCCGCGCCGGTACATGACGCTCTGCGTGAAGTCGTTCCCTTGCATTCGGTTCTTGTGCGCCGTGCCGTCCGGAAAATGCGTGAAGCTCAGCTGGCCCAGCGTGTGCTCTTCAAGCTGCCAGTAATCCCGCAGGTTGAGCCCCACGTGATAGCCGACCGGCCAATCGTAATACTTCCCTTCGATCGGATTGGTGAGCGGGCGGCCTTGCGAGTGGCACTGGATGCAAGCGTCGTTGGCGTGGACGTAGTCCATCCGCGCCGGATTCAGAATGTTGCCGCGCGTGGCATGCTCCACATGGGCGCTGCCCGGACCGTGGCAGCGCTCGCAGCCCACGTTCCACTCTGCCACCTGCTTGGTCTGAATGTTGTAGTCGACCGAATGGCAGCCATCGCACGTAGGACCCGTGGGCCGCTTCATGTTGTCGGGAGGATAGAACGGCACCCACCAGTCTGTGCCGGCTGCCACCATGTAAGGGCGCCACGCCTTGTTGGCAACGTCCCACTGCGCCGGCTCCGGAAAATAGTCATCGCCGATCTTCGTGAAGTAGCGCTGTTTCCAGATGCTCCCGTAAACAAGCGCGACCTGGTCCTTCGTGAATTTCGGACTGACATTGTTGGTGGCCAGATTGGGAGTAATCGCGTCGGGATGCTCGCGTGGGTCGCGCACGACGTTGGCCATGGGCGTCTTTTTCCAGCGCTCGTAAATTTGCGCGTGGCATTTCTGGCAAGCCGCGGAGCCCACATAGTGCGCCGAGGCTGCCGTCGCATCCTGCGCGGCTTTTTCCTGGGGCGTCAGTTGCGATATGTAGCGGATAAAGAGGACCAGTTTCCAGGCGTTGTTGTCTTCCTGTCCGACATGTGGATTTCCCAACGCCGGCATTCCTGTGAGCCGAACGCCGTTCCTGATGATGTAGTGGATTTCGCCGTCGCTGAGATTCTGCGTCGGCGCAGCACGCAAATCCGGCGCCTTTGGGTAGAGATTCTGGCCGATTTCAGACTGTGCGTTGCCATCCTTGCCATGGCAGCCCGCGCAGTGGTTGGTGAAGTTCTCCCGAGCTTCTTGCAGCGTTTCCGGAGTCGCCGTCCACGGATTCTTTTCACCCTGCGAACTGCGCGGGATCCCCAGATTCCGCACACTTCGAGACACAACCCTCTCCAGGGAAGAAGGCTGATCGGCGGCGCTGAATCCGCGCCGGATCACCGCCACTCCGTATCCAACCGCAAGGATCGCGATCGCGAGCACTATCAGAAGAACTGTGTCCCGGCGTTTCACCTTTGTTCCTTGCTGCAATTCATGGGCGCACCTGAGCGTAGCAGCTTAACAAACTATCCTGAAAAGAATCTGAAAATATGCCCCTCTTCAGGCCCCAAGGTTGAATCGCCCCAACCGAATTACTGTTGCTGAATTAATTTTGTTGAGTACCCTTTGGGCCTGGTTGGGATTCTGGCATCGTTCTTCCGCAACGAGGGGCGATGCCAGGTCCTCCATCTGGTAGAATGGCAGCGCCTGAGGCGCGGTCGCCAAGTGGTAAGGCAAAGGTCTGCAAAACCTTTATCGGCGGTTCGATCCCGCCCCGCGCCTCCAAAGTCTTGAATTCGCTTACGCCAGACTCGATATTCCCCCTTTTTTCGCAGCCTTGAGCGACACCCCCTTGCGAAGTGGCGTGTTGACTTCGAAGCCTGGTTTCTGTACCTTTGTGTCATGATTTCTGACGTTCAGAAGACCAAGCAGGCTTGCTTCTGTTGTACCTGCTGTACGTGTGCGTCTTCTGGCGCCGGGAGGCTAATACTCTAGAATCATAATCGAGCCATTCTAGAATCCCACCGCCGGAAGCAACCTGGCGGTGGGATTTTTGTTTTTGGGACAAGAAATCTTGGAAATGAGGCCTGCCCGCAACTTTACAGCGGGCTCCACGCTTCACTTGAAGCGTTCAGCGTAAAAGTAGAGCCCGCACCCGTGCAGGCAGGAACAGGAAGAGAGATAACGGCCAAACGAATACGCCTCCTGGAGGCTTATGGCCGGACAAATTGTGAGGAGAAGAACTTCCATGGCCCGGCTCTTTACCGGCAGAGGGATTGGGAAAGTGGCCGCCGTTGTGCTTCTAGCCGCGCTGAGTATTCCTGCGCGAGGTGAAGATAACGGCCCCCGCAAAGCCGCAGAGCCCCAACCTTCGACAAGCAAGGAATTGAAGACTGAAACTTCTTCGCACCTGGGCGAATCAGCCACACCGAATGCCGGCACTGCACCAGTCAGCTCGGCTCGCGGGCCTTCGCTCGAGCAGGTTATGGAGCTTCTGCAAGCGCAAGGGCGGGAACTTGAGGCAGTGCGGGCGGCGCTGCGTGAACAGCAGGAACTGACTGCTCGGCTGGAAGCCAAACTCAACTCTGCCGGCGCCGGATCAGCTGTTGCAGAACCGGATCCGGCCGCAAAAGCAGTGGCCGCGGCCGGCGCCGCACAAGGAGATCTCGCCCAGAAGGTCGCCAAGCTCGAAGCGGATTTGGGAAATTCGCAGAAGAATCTTGAGAGCAGATTGAAGGCCTTCGGCCCATTCGTCTTCAGCGGCGACGTCCGTTTGCGCGCAGAGCCCACCTTCGGCGGGCCGAGCGATCGATCGCAGGACCGGTTCCGGGAACGGATCCGGCTGCGCTTCAATGCTGAGGCGCGGTTGAATGATCAGCTCAAAGGCGGCTTCTCGTTTGCCTCTGGCGATCTGAATAATCCGATATCCACAAATCAGACCGCGAATCAATACGCCACTCGCAAACCCATAGCGATCGACCGTGCCTACGCAACGTATCGCCCAAATTGGTTCCGCTCTCTCACCCTCACGGGCGGAAAATTCGCCTATCCTTGGTTTAACACCGAACTGGTTTGGGATAAGGATTTGAACCCGGAGGGGGCCGCCGAGACCCTCGCGTTCAACGTGGAAACGCCCATCCTCAAGAAGATCAGCTTGGTTGGTTTCCAGTTGCCATTCGCGGAGAACAGACGGACTGCGGCAAATGATAAAAGCCTTTACAACACGATGGTCTACGGGGAGCAGTTACAGACGTTCTGGCAGCTCGGGAGCAGGATCAAGTTGAGCGCTTACACGAGCTTTTACGACTGGAAATATGCCGATTCCATCGCGTTCTCAGTGGCCACGATCAACAGTGCGGCCCCGGACAACGGCCTGCTGGCGCTGAACAGCAACGCATTGCAGAACTCTATCGCTACGGTCACGGTGACCAACTCGGTGACTGGCGCCAAGACGATCACATCCGCGCAGTTTGCTTCGAAGTTTGGAATCCTCGATTCTCTCGCACAATTTGAAATTCAGACTCCGTACGAACGCTGGCCGATCATGTTCGTGGGGGACTTCGTACTGAATACGCGGGCATGCGAGAACGTGCCGAACATTCCCGCCGCGGCGGTTTTTTCGGCGCCTTGCGATTCGCACGCCCGCCATGCTTATTGGCTCGAAGCGCGCATGGGACGGACCGACCGGAAGGGTGACTGGCAGTTCGGCTACACCCGGTTCATGATCGAGCGCGAAGCCATTATCGGCGCGTTCAATTACAGCGAAATCTTTCCGGCCAACAACGTCGAGATTCATCGGTCCGAAGTCCTGTACCAGCTATTCAGGAACGTCACCCTGCAACTGAATGCCCTGATCGGCCGGCCTTTGGTGATTGCCGGCAGCCCTCCGCCAGTGCAGCCGCTATGGGAACGGCTGCAGTTTGACGTGACTTACAAATTCTAGGCGGCAGACATGAATTCGCGCGTATCGAAAATTCCGGCGGGCTGCGAAGTGCAGCCCGCACCCGAGAGGAGAAAGATGAAGGCGAGCTTCGGCACAATGGCGGGGATTTTATTGCTCGCCGCCTCCGCGATTCACGCGCAACAGAAACCGACGGTCATCCGCGTGGGTTATTTCCCGAACATGACGCATGCACAGGCACTGGTGGGACGGGCAAACGGCCAGTTTGAGAAAGCTTTTGGCGCAGGAGTGCGGGTCGAATGGAAGGCATTCAATGCCGGTCCCTCGGCGATTGAAGCGCTGTTTGCCAATGCCATAGACGTCACGTATGTCGGGCCGAATCCGACTGTAACGGGTTACGTCAGGTCGCAGGGTGAAGCGGTGCGAGTGATTGCAGGAGCCGCCAGCGGAGGCGCTTCCCTGGTTGTGCGTCAGGGCGCGGGGATCCAGAACGCATCGGATTTCCACGGCAAGAGAGTCGCGACGCCTCAACTGGGCAACACACAGGATGTGGCGCTGCGGGCCTGGATGCGAGCCAACGGCCTGAAAGCACGAGAAAAAGGCGGCGACGTTCAGGTGATTCCCACCTCGAATCCCGACCAGCTAACTCTCTTCTTGAAGGGGCAACTCGACGCAGCATGGGCGCCGGAGCCGTGGGCCGCGAGATTGGTCCACGAAGGGGGCGGCCGCATTTTTCTCGATGAGCGCGATTTGTGGCCGAACCATCAATTTGTGATCACCAACATCATCGTCAGCCCCAAATTTCTCAAGGAGCATCCGGACGTCGTGAAGGGATTTCTCCGAACGCACGTGGAACTGACTGAGTGGATCAATAAGAATCCCGTGCAGGCGAAACAAATCATGAACCAGCAGCTCCAGAAAGAAACCGGCAAACCTCTGGCGCCGCAAGTGCTTGAAGATGCGTTTTCCCGGATGCAGGTGACTTACGATCCGATTCGCTCGTCCGTCCTGAAATCGACCCAGCAGGCCTTTGACGAAGGTTTCTTGGGCAGAACGCAGCCGGACCTGTCGGGCCTATACGATCTGACCATGCTGAATGAAGTCCTTCGCGAGAAGAAAGCGAGCCCGGTACAATGACTAATTACGTCCTGGACCTGATCAGCCGTTCCATTGCCGGGGGGCGAGTGCTGCCTGAACACGAAGAGCCGTCGGAGCGGGTTAAACCGAACAAAGACGCCCCTGCGGACGTCAGCATGCTGCACGCCCCGCCGGCCTCGCGAAAAGAGAGCATCGCTCTGAGCGGCGTTTTCCGAAGCTACGCAAATTCACGAGGCTCTTTCACACCTGCCTTGCAGAATATCGATCTCGAAATCGAGCAGGGTGAATTCGTCTGCATCGTCGGTCCGTCCGGCTGCGGAAAATCGACGCTCCTCCATTTGCTGGCAGGTCTCGATCGCCCGACGACTGGAGAAATCACCGTGGACGGGAGTCCCGTCAGGGGTCCCGGCACCGACAGGATTTTGCTCTTTCAGGAACTGGGATTGTTTCCGTGGCTGACGGTCCGGCAAAACGTGGAATTCGGTCTGAAGATGGCGGGCGTGTCGCGGAACGAACGGCGGGACCGTGCCCGGGTTTTCCTGCGCATGGTTCATCTTTCCCATTTCGAGGATCATTGCATTCACCAACTCTCCGGCGGCATGAAACAAAGGGTAGCTCTGGCGCGGTCGCTCGCTCTCCGTCCGAAAATACTTTTGATGGACGAACCGTTTGCGGCGCTCGACGCACAAACGCGCGATATGCTCCATGATGAACTGGAACGCATCTGGAAAGAGACTTCCCCGACGATCGTTTTCGTCACCCATAACGTCCGCGAGGCGGTCCGCCTGGGGGACCGCGTGCTTCTGATGAGTTTTCGGCCCGGGCGGATCAAGAGTCAGTTTCAGGTCACGCTGCCTCGGCCGAGGCACGTGGAGGATTCCGACGTCGCCTACCTGTCGAAGGAAATTCTCGGACAGCTTCGGGAAGAGATTGATCGATCCTTCAATGCGGAGTACTCCCGTGAAGAAAAGCGTTAACCAGTTGATTTTTGTCGTGGGCGTGCTCGTGCTTTGGGAGGGACTTGCCCTGCTCAAACTCTGGCCGCCCTACGTGTTTCCCACGCCGCAGGGAGTTGCAGAATCGCTGTGGGCCGGGTTTGCGGATCACAGCATCTGGATCGGGATCGGGGTCAGCATGAGGCGAGTCGCTTTAGGATATGCGATCTCCGTCATTCTGGGGGTACTTCTGGGAATGCTGCTCATGTCCAGCCGCTTCCTCGAAGACACGCTGGGAGGGCTGGTTCTGAGTCTACAGAGCCTGCCAAGCATCTGCTGGCTTCCCATTGCCGTGCTTTGGTTCGGCTTGACGGAGACGGCGATTATTTTCGTGACGATCACGGGTTCCCTGCTCGCCGTGACGCAGGCCACGAAGGCCGGGTTCGACAATGTGCCGCGAATCCTATCCATGGCGGGTCGCAACTTAGGCGCCAAAGGGCCGCAATTATTCTGGCACGTGCTGCTTCCCGCGAGCCTGCCGTACCTGGTGGACGGACTGAAGCAGGGTTGGGCATTTGCGTGGCGCTCCCTAATCACCGGCGAGATGCTTTTCGTAACGCTCGGACTCGGCCAACTGCTGATGATGGGCCGGGACTTGAATGACATCAACCAGGTAGTTGCCGTCATGATTTTGATCGCCGCGCTCGGATACATCGTAGACGGCATCCTGTTCCGGAGACTCGAGACTTCGCTTCGCGACAGGTGGGGACTGGCAACAGCTGCGTCCAACTGAATTCGGGACACGCCCGCTCCGAGTGACCTTTGAAGTGACGGAGAGAGCATCTGCAGTCTGCGCGAACTTCAGGACGTATGCGAATGGTCTTCGACGCACCGATCAGCATTGACCAGTATCGCCCCCGCAATGCATAGAAGCAGCGAGAGAAGAATATTTTCAACCCAGATACTCCGCCCGCTCACCCGAACCAGGAGAAGTTCGAGAAGTGCCGGCGGCAGGAACAAACACTCGGCCAACAGCAATCTGCCGGTTGCTTTTTGTGCGGCCCATCTTCTCGCAGCGATTCCGATCAACAGACCTGCAGGCAGGAAGATCAGCGTCTCATACACAACAACGTATCCCCCTAGATCCGCTGTGTGCACAAAATAGAAGCTGTGCATGAGACTCGCACCCGGACCTAGATGATAGCCTCCCGGCACTTTCTTGCCGTCGACGTAAATGGACGCGTCCGCGCCATCGTACGACGCGAGAATGTCCCGCATCTGCCCAACCTCAAAGACACGGGGCACGTACCAGGCGAGTATGGAGCGTCTCTCGGAAAGCGGATTGCGGAACCACAGCACCAGATTCGTTCCCTCTTGTCGCAGGTGCAGATTCACATTTTCGGCGGATCGCGAGATGGAGAAAATGCGTCGATCAGCATTTTGAATTTCAGCAGGCGTACAGACGATATGCACAGTGAATTGATTTGTTTTTTGAATTTCCCGAGTGAGGTCCGCCACAGGGATTTTTGTGCCCAGCCAGGACCTGCCGTCCATCTCGAGCGCTTGGGCGTTGCTGAATGACGGCGTGCCGGGCATCCAGGTAAGCGCAGGCAGAAACTTCCTCTCGTCCAGGTACGGTGACGCAGTCGTGAATTCATAGGACGCGAGCGAGCCTGATTCAGTATCAACCTCTGGATCACGAGCTACCACACGATGAACTAGGTTTTCCGGAAGTGCGCGATTCCAGATCTGCAGGCGGACCACCTGCCCCTTCCACGCGCGCTGTCCGGATGCGTCGTTTCCGACGTAAAGAGCACACTGGGCATCCCAGTTGCTCAAGTGGGTTTCTTGCTGCAGCAGGATCGAAACGCCAAAGCAGACCCCGAAATAGACCAGCAGTACGACGGCAGTCCGGCGTGGCGACAGCCAACCCTCGAGCGCACCTTCCAATTTCCCGAGCTTTTTCAATATGGTATCGCCGCACAATTCGAAGAGGAGAAACCCCGCCACTGAGCCCGTGGAATTAGAGAGGACGTCATCCCATCCCGAATTGCGCATGGGGATGTAGAACTGGATGAACTCCACTACATAGGATGTGACGGCCCCGGCGGTGAGAGCCACAACCAGCGCGGCAGACCGGCTGGCGCCGCGCTTGCGCATCTGGGCGGCCAGACCAG
>JBGPXQ010000251.1:0-3635 GCA_041492805.1 Terriglobia bacterium
AAGCACCTGTTCGATCCACCGGGGTACTGAGCACGGCATGCAGGAAAAGTGGTCTTCGTAATTTCGGGAGACCCGGCGCTGGCGGAGGCCCACCTCCAACATCATCTATAAGGATGATGGCCGGTCCGGAAGTCGGAGAGGGTCGTATGACCGTGGAAGCCGGGTAACTCCGGTGGAGGAAAGGACCCTCACTTCAGATGTGCTTTTGAACAAGGAGAGGAGAGGTGATTGGCGATGAGCCTGGAAACACCGATTAAGATCCGGATGCTTCAGAGGAAGCTGTACCAAAAGGCGAAGGAAGAGCCGAGCTACCGTTTCTATCTGCTCTACGACAAGATGTACCGGGAAGATGTGCTGGCCCATGCCTACGCACTGGTGAAGTCCAATCAGGGCGCGCCGGGCGTGGATGGACAGAGCTTCTGGGGAATCGAGTCGCAAGGCTTGCAGGAATGGCTGAGCGGCATCAGGGATGACCTTCGCGCCAAGACGTATCAACCACAGGCCGTGCGGCGGGTGATGATCCCGAAGCCCGGCGGCGGCGAACGGCCACTCGGTATTCCGACGGTGATTTCATAATGCACTTCCTCCAATTGCGTTTGGCGATGCTTTGCCATTCTGGATTCTGCTCGAGTTCCGCACCCAGTTTCGGAGCTTGTGTTCGTCTGTTTCGTTGAGTGTAATCCAATAAGGGGCTCCGGCATTCAGCCGGCGGGCCTGGATCACACCACGATCAATCCAGTAGTAAACCACATGCGGGCTGACCCTAAAACGCTCGGCCACTTGTTGGACGGTCAACTCCTCAGGACGGATGAGCGTGGCTTTGGGAATCTGATAGCGATAACGGATCCACTCGATCATCGAAGCGCTGAAGGGTTTGCCGAGAGCGCTGACCTGCCCTTCTCGATTCAGGGACTCGGCGATTTCGCCATCGGATAAGTGTTGAGCGAGATCGCGGACGCAGTCGACGACGGTCGCAGGATAGCGCACGCGATCCGCTATTTTGGGCGGGAGTTGGAGATGGAGGTCGCTGCAGGCGCCCCCTTGCCAGCGGATGTGTACCAACAGCTGCTTGTGAACAGATGGCTTCTCGACGGTAATATCCTTGATGAGCAGCCGCAACATCCGCTTGCGGTCTTTGGACGGTGTGGTGGGAGCGTACCATAAGCGCGGCAAATCCCTAGCCAGAGCGAGGACTTTCGCCTTCTGCTCAGGGGTAGCGACGCGCGCTTCTTGGCACTGAAATTCTGCGGCTTGTTTTTTGAGTTCCTCCAATTGAAGCAGAGCATCATTCCAGCGCTGTTCCAATGTGGCCGCGACCAGACGTTGGGAAGGATCGACTTCTTGATAGCGCCGCTCGGCGAGCGCGGCTTCATACGCGGCACGTTCGAGCCGCATCTGCCACTGACGCCAGATGATCTGATCGCGGGCTTCCAACTCCTGCAGGGCTGCCAGGGCCAGTTCGAGTTCGGCCGGCTGCAAGGCTTGCAGTACTTCCTTGGAGACGGCGGCATCGAGCAAATCGCAACGGAAGCTCATACAGTCTTTGCTCGCCAAACCTTCGCGGCGTAACCAGTTGCATAGATAGCAGGGATAAATACCGCCGTTGCCGGTGTAGCGCACGGTGAGTGCCCGGCCACAGTGGCCGCACAACAGTAGGCCTTGTAGTAAGGCCAAGCCTTCGCGTGCTGGGCCGCTCAGTAGCGTCTTCTCGCCGTTAGTGCGGTTCTTGTCCAAGCGCTCCTGGTTCTTGAGGAACTCTTCCCAACTGATGTAGCCTTCGTGGTGCTCCGGCAGGCTGACGCGCCAGTCAACCATCGCCACCGCGTGCATCCGTTTCTGAATCTCACCTGCGGGGTTGATCTCACGGCGCCAGTGATAACGGCCAAAGACGTACCTCCCTGCATAGGACGGATTCTTGAGGATGCCCAGCACACGGCTGTGTGTCAGACGACCCCATATAATCTTGCCATCCCATGCCCCACCGTAGGATCGTTTAGGAAATCGTAATGCGCTTGCCGCGAACTGTTGCATCACGGCGAAGGCCGTACCTGTCTCGCGAAAGAGACGAAACACCAAGCTTACGGCACTGCGCACTTCTTCGTCCGGATCCAGGATGATGCGGTTTTCCTCGTCGTAGCGAAACCCCACCGGAAGGGGGAAACGCAACTCACCTTTCTTGGCTTTGTTGAGCTTGCCACCCAGGAGGCGCGCGCGCAAAAAATGAAGTTCGGCCTGGGCCATGGCCCCCTTCAACCCGAGCAACAATCCGTCGTTGAAATCCGCCGGATCGTAGCAACCATCTTCGTCGATCACCAGCGTTTCGGTGAGCGCACACAACTGCAGCAATCGATGCCAGTCTAAATTCGAGCGGGCCAGCCGCGAGACCTCCAAGGCAAACACCGCGCCCACCTGACCCATCGAGACTTCCGCTACCAGTGTCTTGAAGTCGTCCCGCCCCGTTGTCTGCGCCCCCGACATCCCCAGATCCCGGTCGAGAATGCGGATCGCCGGCTCGCTCCAACCCAGTTCCTGCGCTTTCTCCCGCAGGGCATACTGGCGCTCCGTGCTTTCTTGATGGTGGCGGACTTGTGCCAGCGTCGACTGACGAACATACACATAGGCCGTTTTGCTGCGGTGGTGTTCGGTGATCTTGGGATTCATCGGCTGCCTCCCCAGTGGGCAAAACCTTTGGGTCGCCGTCGAGCCAGCCTGCGAGCATATTGGCGAGGAGCACGCCGCCCAATCCCACATCGATCGGGGCGTGGAGGGCAGCCAGGGATGCGCTCATGGCGACCCTTTAGAGGGCCTCGCGACGGCGCAGTAGTTCGCGGTTGATCTCGCAGATTGCCTCCAGAATCTCGCGGGCTCGGTGGTAGTTGGCGAGGAACTCCGCCGTTTGCGCATAAGACTCCTGCGGTACGTAATCCATTTGCGGCCGCAAGCCCGGGTAGCTTACCGACAAATAGTACTTGGGACCATGCCCGGGGCCGTCGGCGCATTTGCATCCCGGCTTGCCACACCGTTTGTAGCGCTCGATGAGGGAGCCGCGCAGGACCGCTTGGAGCGGGGGCAATTGGCGCAGAAGAACGTTGCGGCGTTTTCGTAAGGCGGCCGCGGGCTCTTTCTGGATTTTCATCAGACCACGTATATAACTGGTCTGATTGTATTCCACACAGATACATTTTTCAATCCTTTTTGTTGTCTGATTGGCTACCAGCTAGCTGCTCTAATAAGGTGACCAATTCGAACAGCGACTCAGCCTCGAGCCGGTGTAGTGGCAAATTGAGTGAGCCGTACCCAGACGGATCGGCCCAGTCCGTCCACTCGCGCGCGATACTGAAGCTTCCACGCTGGCACTCGCGCAGGATCAACGTGTCGACGCCCGCTATGCGTCGTTTCTTAAGTACTTCGAAGCGCTGGCCTCGAAGCGGGTGGAACGGATGACGGATCTCCGCCCATCCCAAATGCGAGCTGTGGTCCAGTGCAGTTCGCGCTGACCGTCCCGACGGTGAAGGACCGAGTGGTGCAGATGGCGGTGAAGTTAGTGATCGAGCCGTTATTCGAGGCCGATTTCATGCCTTGCTCATTCGGTTTCCGCCCGAAGAAGACGCCGCGAATGGCGCTAAGCACGATTG
>JBGPXQ010000120.1:0-7500 GCA_041492805.1 Terriglobia bacterium
CCATGCCGAAGCTGGCCAGCTTTCGAGCCAAGCACGATTCCGCTACGGCGGGATCCTCATCCTCAACCTCTTCTACCTCCTCTGCTTCCCTAACCTCAGCCATCCTTCACGTCGACATGGACGCGTTTTTCGTTTCAGTGGAGCTACTGGACCGGCTGGAGCTGCGCGGCAAGCCTGTGGTCGTCGGGGGGCAGCCAGATCAGCGGGGCGTGGTTTCCGCAGCGAGCTATGAAGCGCGAAAATACGGCATTCAGTCGGCCATGCCGCTGCGCACGGCGGGGCGATTGTGTCCGCACGCAGTTTTTCTCGAGTCACGGCATCACCTCTATTCCGAATGGAGCGACCGCGTCGCGGCGATCCTTGCAAGATACTCGCCGATCGTCGAAATGGCTTCGGTGGACGAGGCCTACCTGGACCTTGCCGGCACGGATCGATTGCTCGGGCCGCCGTTTGCAGCAGCACACGCGTTGCTACGCGAAATCACCACAAAGACCGGGCTGCCGTGCTCGGCGGGGCTTGCGCGCACGCGCTTGGTCGCGAAGGTGGCAAGCGATCAGGCCAAGCCGCGTGGCCTCTTGTGGGTGCCCGCAGGAAGCGAAGAGGCATTTCTCGCGCCGCTGGGCGTGCGGCGCATCCCCGGAATCGGCAAAGTCACTGAGGCGGCGCTGCACTCGCTTGGCATTGAGACCGTCGGGCAGCTTGCTGCCGCAACACAGGAAAAGCTCGAGCAGAATTTCGGCCGGTGGGGCACGGCGCTGCACCGTAAGGCGCGCGGCGGCGACACGTATGAATTTTTCGTCGATGCCGAACCGAAATCCATTTCCCACAATCACACATTTCCGTTCGACACGGATGAGCGCGGCGCGCTCGATGCGACGCTCAGCCTGCTTTGCCAGAGAGCGATGAAGCGGTTGCGCGATGCAGGACTGAGCGCTTCTACAGTCACGCTCACGATTCGTTACGCGGGGTTCGAAACCATCACCCGTGCGCGCACCCTTCGCGAGGCCACGCACCTGGACCCCATCGTGTTCGAAAGCGTGCGGCAACTATTCGAACGCCACTGGGACCGCGCGCGCAAGGTCCGGCTGCTTGGAGTGGCGCTCTCTTCGTTCACGCACGGCGCCGAACAATTGGACCTGCTGGATGCGGGGCGCCGCGAAAAGCTCGAACGCCTGGCGCAGGCCACCGACCGCCTGCGGGACCGCTTCGGATTCTCGAAAGTGCAGTTCGGCGGCTCGCTGGTGCGAGGGAAGGAAGAAGCCGACAGTTGAAAGTTTAGAGTTGAAACTTCCCGAATTTACCGCTCTTTGCACTCATCCAGAACAGGCGCATAATTTGTGCATGAAGCCGCGTGAATTGGCCGACCAGATCTGCGCGACGTTGCGAAGCAGCGGGCATCAATCCTACCTGGTGGGCGGGTGTGTGCGCGATCTCGTGATGGGCCGCGAACCATCCGATTTCGACATTTCCACTGACGCGCGTCCCGAACGCGTGCAGGAGCTTTTTCCGCACAGCCTTGCCGTGGGCGCGAAATTCGGCGTGATTCTTGTTGTCGAGGATGGCGCCGAAGTTGAAGTCGCGACGTTCCGGTCCGACATTGGATACACGGACGGCCGCCACCCGGACCGCGTAATTTATTCTGACTCACCGAAGGAAGATGTCCGGCGGCGCGATTTCACTATCAATGGCCTACTGATGGACTCCGCCACAAGCGAGGTGCTCGATTTTGTGGACGGCCGCGCGGACCTGCGCGCCGGGACTGTGCGCGCCATCGGCGATCCACGTGTGCGTTTCGCGGAGGACAAATTACGCATGATGCGCGCCGTCCGGTTTGCCGCGCGATTCGGTTTCCAGATTGAGCCTGACACGCTGGCGGCGGCCCAGGGGCTGGCGGCGCAAATCGTGCAGGTTTCCCCCGAGCGGATCCGCGAAGAGCTGACAAAACTGCTGACCGAAGGAGTCGCGCGGCGTGGATTTGAACTGCTCGACGAGACGCGTCTGCTCACGGTTGTGCTGCCTGATGTGGCGCGCATGAAGGGCGTGGAACAGCCTCCTCAGTTCCATCCTGAGGGGGACGTTTGGATTCACACGCGCATGATGCTGGAGAAGCTCCTGCCGAATTGCTCCCCGACGCTGGCCTGGGGCGTGCTGCTGCACGATGTGGGCAAGCCTCCGACCTTTGCGCCGGCTAAAGGACCGGGCAGCCGCATCCGGTTCGATGGTCACGTCGAAGTGGGCGCGCGAATGGCAGAGAGCATCTGCCGGGCGCTTCGCTTCTCTAACGACGACACTGAGCAGATCGAAGTGCTGGTTGCTAATCACCTGCGCTTCAAGGACGTCCAGCAGATGCGGCCGGCGACACTCAAGCGGTTTGTGCGCTTGCCCCGATTTGAAGAACACCTGGAACTGCATCGACTGGATTGCCTGTCAAGCCATGGCAGCCTTGAGGCTTACGACTTCGTTCAACAGTTCCTGGCCAAGACGCCGCCCGAGCAGGTGAGCCCCCCTAGGCTGGTAACGGGCCATGACCTCAAGGATATGGGGATTCGCCCAGGCCCACGTTTTAAGGAAATCCTGCTCGCAGTGGAAGAGGCGCAACTAGATGGCCGGTTCTCTGACCGGGAAAGCGCGCTCCGATTCGCGCGTTCGATCTGCCAATCTTAAGGCATTATCCTGAGTGTGCACCGGCGCGCGGGCTACCCGGGCCTTTTCAATCCCATTAGACCTCCTGACGCAGAAGACTCATGCCAAGAGCTATGCGTGCCGATAGAGTCCTAAAGTGCAGGAGGCGGTGAAGGGTGGATAAGGGTTCGTTTTTTGGATTTCTTAAGAGCATTATTTTCATAATGTTAATCCAAGTTCTTTCTCGCCTTAGGGTTGCCTTACTCTTTAGTGGCACATGCTAAAGTTTCTTGCCAATCACTACATCTTAACGTGATACCTTTTCCTGCGATCCTGCATCAAATTGAGTGTGCGGGAAGGGTATCTGCAAGCGTGAAAGGGGACCCATGACTGACAAACCGGTACTTATTCCGAATGAACTGCCGATCCTCCCGGTTCGCGAGATTGTGCTGTTTCCCGGCGGGGTGCAACCGCTCACGGTCGGGCGGGAGGGCTCCCTTGCGCTGCTCAACTCGCTGCACGGTGAGGAAAAGCTTCTCGGAATCGTGGCGCAACACGACCCTCGCGTCGAGGAACCCGCGGCGGCAGACCTGCACACTGTCGGGACTGCGGCGAAAATCCACAAGTTAGTGAAGATGCCCAACGGCAATGTCGTTGTGTTCATGGAAGGTTTGCAGCGAATTCGCGTGGTGGAGGTTTTAAGTTTCCGGCCGTTTCTCAAAGCACATGTCGAGATTCTGGCGGATGTGGTCGGGCCGCAGGATGCCGAGTTGATGGCGCTCGAACGTAACTCTCGAGATCTGTTTCGCGATGTCGTAGCACGTTCGCCGCAACTTTCGGACGATTTGCAGACCGCGGCGCTCAACATTGATGATCCGGTGCGCCTGGCTGATTTCATCGCGGCAAATTTGCCGTCGCTTCCTACTCTGCTTCGGCAGGAGTTGCTGGAGACGGCGGACGTGCGGCGGCGGCTTGAGACCCTGATCCGCGAACTCTCGAAGGAACTCGAAGTCCTGGAGCTGCGCAACAAGATCCAGGAACAGGTGCAGGAACAAGTCAGCCAGAGCCAGCGCGAGTACCTGTTGCGTGAGCAACTCAAGGCCATCCACAAGGAGTTGGGAGAATCCGATGACGGCCAGGCGGAAATCGACGAGCTTCGCGAGAAACTCGAGAAGTCAGGAATGTCCACGGAGGCCCTCAAGGAGTGCGAACGCGAGCTGAAGCGGCTGTCGAAGATGACGCCGGCTTCCGCCGAATACATGGTCGCGCGCACCTACTTGGAATGGATGATCTCCCTGCCGTGGGCAAAATCCTCGGGCGCACACGAGATCGACATTCCAAAAGGGCAGGCCATTCTTGACGAGGATCACTACGACCTCGAAAAGGTGAAGGAACGCATTCTCGATTACCTGGCAGTGAAGAAACTCCAGCCCGGCATGAAGGGGCCAATCCTGTGCTTCCTTGGGCCGCCAGGGGTGGGGAAGACTTCGCTCGGGAAATCAATTGCCCGGGCGCTCGGCCGCAAGTTTGTGCGCATCTCGATGGGCGGAATGCACGACGAGGCCGAAATCCGCGGTCACCGCCGGACGTACATCGGCGCTCTGCCGGGACAGATCATCCAGGGTATTCGCCGGGCCGAAACCAACGATCCGGTGTTCATGCTGGACGAAGTGGACAAGCTCGGGCGGGACTTCCGCGGCGACCCTTCGGCGGCGCTGATGGAAGTGCTCGACCCGGAGCAGAACGTATCGTTCCGCGACCACTATCTCGACGTGCCGTTCGATTTGTCGAAGGTATTGTTCATCGCCACGGCAAACATGATCGATCCTGTCCCGGAGCCGTTGCGCGACCGGATGGAGATCATCGAACTGGCTGGCTACACGGAAATCGAGAAGGTCCATATCGCAAACAAATATTTGGTGCCGAAGCAGGCATCTGAACACGGGTTGAAGATGGGCGATCAAGTGCAGTTCACCGACGACGGTCTGCGCGAGATCATCCACAGCTACACGCGCGAGGCCGGCGTCCGGAATCTTGAGCGGGAAATCGCCACATTGATCCGGAAGCAAGCGCGCCGCATCGCTGAGGGCAAGACGGAAAAGCTTGTCGTCACACCTGCGATGGTGCACGAGGCGCTCGGCATCCCGAAATTCCGCGCCGAACGGGAGGTCGAAGATCGCGTCAAGAAGCCTGGCGTTTCGGTTGGGCTGGTCTGGACGCCCGTGGGCGGCGACATCGTCTTTATCGAGGCGAGCCGCATGCGGGGGGGCAAGCAGTTCACGATGACCGGGCACTTGGGCGAGGTCATGCAAGAGTCGATGACGGCGGCGCTCACATGGGTGCGAGCCAATGCGGAGCGCTACGACATCGATCCCGACTTTTTCCGGAAGCAAGACATCCACATCCACGTGCCGTCGGGCGCGGTGCCGAAGGATGGTCCTTCAGCAGGCGTCGCGATGGTTACGGCGCTTGTGAGCCTGCTCTCGGGCCGGCCGGTCCGCCCGCGCGTAGCCATGACCGGTGAGCTTTCCCTCACTGGCGTGGTGCTGCCCGTCGGGGGGATCAAAGAAAAAGTTCTGGGCGCAAAGCGCGCCGGGATCCGCGAGGTGATCTTGCCAGCGGAGAATGAACCGAACGTCACCGAGGACCTGCAGCCGCACGTGCTCGAGGGTGTGGAGATCCACTTTGTCAGCACCGTGGATCAGGCGCTCGAGTTCGCACTCTCGAAGCCCTCGCCGTCCGGGGTGGGCCTAAAGAAAGAGCAATTGCCGCCGGTTGCGCCTGCCCCAGCGGGCCCGCCGCCAGTGCACTGAACCCCGCGTTCAGTCAATTTGATTGAAGAGGGCCTGGTTCGTCCGCCATCACGGGTAAACCAGGCCTTTTCTTTTTCATGGGTCGCACAGAAATTCATTTCCAGCAACGAATGGCCATTAGAACGAGCAGGCATCCAATTATTATTGAGAATGGTGCGAAGGCTAAGAGGCCCCGATAGTTCGTATAGTGCAAACTTCCCATCAGGATGTGCAAGACGCCGCCAAGCATGATCATCAATCCCACAATTGCCAAACCATACCGGGATGCGGGCTTCATTTTCCCCGGCTTTAATGTTCGTCCTCTCATGGCGGTTTTAAGGTACCCCAGTTACGCCTTTCAGTAACCCAAGTCGCGCAGATTTCTGTTGCGCCGTGGCGCGCGCTCGCGTACTGATTAAAATATTCCGATGGCACGAACGCGCAAACTATTCCCGACGTACGGAAGCGCCCTGGCAAACAACATGCTCTCAGCGCTTGAGCGTGGCCGCGTGGTCGATGGTTTCGTCGCCGCCTATGTTGCGGAATACGATCGTCGCGGAATCCTGGGCGGGCCGTCGCGGGACCGCGAACTGGCGGAGACGATTGGCCGCGAAGCCATGCTTGCGATGATCCACGAAGTGCGGCAGGTGCTGCCGCGTTTTTTCGGTAAGAAGCCGGGTGCAGCTCTCAAGGAGGAAGAAAAGGAAGTCACGGACGTTTTTTTCCGGGAGCTGTTTGCGGCGGTCGGGCGCGTGTGGAGTTGGAACGCGGAAGACCGACGTCAGTTCCGACGCGACCTCGACTTGTATGCTGAAGTTGCGGTACGGCCAGCCAAGGCGGTGAACACGCGCAAACGAGGAAACGTGCAGGAGGAAGAGCCGCCATTCGTCGGGCGCGTCGCGCTGCTTCTCGATCCCTCCATGCTCGACCAGGCGCGGCGCTCGGCGCGGAAATTCAATGGCGACATCCGGCGCCTTGCGCAAAAGCTTCTCAGGCAGACGCTGCGTCCTGGCAGGTAGGCCCTATTTGGTTGCGGCTCCGCCGCGCCGTGCAGAGAGCACGCTGGCTTGGCCGTCATGAATTCCGCTCGGCCACAACCGCGGTGCCGTAGGCCAGCACTTCAGTGACGCCCTGCATGATTTCGGTGGCGTCATAGCGCATGGCGACGATGGCGTTGGCGCCGTGCTCGGCGGCGTGCTGTAACATCAGCTCGTATGCATCTTCGCGCGTTTTTTCGCAAAGCTCGGTCAGCAGCGTGATATTCCCCCCGATGATCGTCTGTAGTCCCGCCCCAATCGAACCCAGCAGGCTCCGCGAGCGGACGATGATGCCGCGAACGATGCCGAAATTGCGCACGATGCGATAGCCGGGCAATTCTGTGGAAGTTGTCACCATCATAGGTTCTACGCGGACGGGCATGGCTGGGTCTCCTCGTGTACGGACGGGTGCGGGCTCCACCTGGAGCCCGCCGGAACATGGATTCCGCGTCGATTCTAACGGCAACATCGGCGTGCCGCGCGGTGAAAATTTTCTGTTATGCTCCGCCCTGTACGTTAGAGTAAAAGACCAGTCATGCTCACGCTTTTCTATCTCCTGGTCATTGAACAAGTCCTGCAGGGGTTGCACAACCTCTGGGACGGGCTGCGCTGGCTTCGTTTGGCGCAGCGGAGGATGGGGAGTCATTCCGGGTTTTACGCTCCGCGCGTCGCCCTGATCTGTCCCGTCAAGGGCGTCGAGCCGGGGCTCGAGCAAAATCTCGCGGCCCTTACATCCTTTGATTATCCCGACTACGAGATTTTCTTCGCTATGGCGAGCGGCGAAGACCCGGCGCGCAAGATTCTCGACAAACTCGCGGCGTCGAGCAAGCATCGGATTCACATCGTCATCGCCGGGCGACCTGAGGGATGCGGCGAGAAAGTGAATAATCTTCGTGCGGCCGTGCAGCAGGCGACCGAAGGGTTCGACGTTTTTGTATTTACGGATTCGGACGGGCGGCCGGGACGCCGGTGGCTGGCGCGACTGGTGGGGCCGCTGGCCGATGCAAATCTCGGCGCAGTCACGACGTTTCGTTGGTATTTCCGACAGG